>CAJQOV010000176.1 GCA_905480065.1 uncultured Gammaproteobacteria bacterium
TCTGCCATCCTGATTCGCCGACTCAATGAAGCCCGCCAGCGTGCCGATGCGGCAAGCCGCGCCAAGAGCGACTTTCTGTCCTGCATGTCGCATGAAATTCGTACTCCGCTGAATGGCATTCTGGGCATGACCGATTTATTGCGTTTGCGTCCGCTTCCAGCAGAGGACAAGGAGTGCATAGAAACGATACATGTTTCCGGGCATGCGCTGGCACGGCAAATCAACGAAATTCTTGACTTGTCCAAGATCGAGGCCGGTCGTATGACCGTCGAGACCGTGGACTTTGATCTATATGTATTGATCAACACCACGCTACGGATCTTTCAGGCGCAGGCGCAGGAAAAAGGGCTCAATCTATGCTCAATCATTGACCCGGCAACACCCTATCTCCTGTCAGGGGACCCGCACAAGATACGGCAAATCATCACCAATCTGGTTGGCAACGCACTGAAATTCACCCATCAGGGCTCAATCACGCTACGCATAGCGCCGGTGACTACCGAAGGAAGCACAGCATCGCTCCGGTTCGAAGTCATAGATACCGGTACCGGCATACCACAGGACAAGCTGCAGGCGATATTTGATCCATTCACCCAGGCCAGTGACAGCATCTCGCGAAACTACGGAGGTACCGGTCTGGGTACTACCATCTGCAAGAACCTCGTGGAACTCATGCAAGGGTCTATTGGCATTGAAAGCACCCTGGGTGCCGGTACCACGTTCTGGTTTGTACTTCCGTTTACTCAGAACACAAACCAGGCAGATCACACGGTAAAGAACTGGACCGTTCGTTGCAGGGCTATTTACCTGTCCCCGGCAATACAGGGAGACGACGCGATTCTGAATAAACTCGCAGACTGGGGGATACCATACGATACATACACCACCATCGAAGAGGCATACTCAAAGGCAATAACGTCAAACATCTACGATGCGCTGATCATCAATGACATGCCGGAAAGCCCGTTACTTGCCAGTATGGTGAATGGAACAGACACCAGCCTCCCTGCCAGGACGCATCTGGTGCTGATCAACTCAGGCCAACACCAGCAACAAAGGCAGCCGGATCGGCCATTGCTGTATGTAATCGATGCACCAACAGATGACCAACTGCTCCTCAATGTCCTGCATGCATGCTACTCAAAGCACGGAACTGAAGATGAGATAGTGCACTTTGCGCGCAGACAATCCCAGGAGCAACGAATTGACCGTCAACTGAATATTCTGGTTAGCGATGACAACGCAACCAATCGTATTGTGATGCAGCGCATGCTGGACAAGCTTGGACATCGTCACACCATTGTCAATGGCGGAGAGGCGGCACTCCTCGCCCTGGAGAATGATGTTTTCGATGCGGTCATCATCGACAAAAACATGCCTGACATGGGTGGGGTCGAGGTTTACCAGGCATATTGCTTTGCTCACAGCGGTATTGCCCCGGTCGAGTTTGCAATACTGACAGCCGATGCCACGGAGGATGCGCGAGCCAGTTGCGAGGCGGTCGGCATCAGGTATTTCCTTACCAAACCGGTTTCCCTGGTCAGGCTGACGGAGACCTTGTCGGATATGTGTGGTGACAAATCTGGCATCAGTCATGAATCGGGACCTGCCCGGTTACCAGAGCCTGCACAGGCCGTGGCAGACAACATCTTTGATGAGGTCGAATTCGACAAGCTTGCCGAACTTGCCGGCAGCGATCACTCCTTCATACGCGCAATCGTTGAAAACTTCATTGATGACACGAACAAGAATATTCGGAAGCTGGAAACAGCTGCGGCCAGGGGTGATTGGCTGGAATTCCGCGACATTGCCCATGCACTCAAGGGATCATCATTGTATCTGGGTCTGATACAAATGGCTGCATTATCCAGGGATGCACAGGACATTTCACAACAGGATTTCAAGGTCAGTGGCGTGAGCGTTGTGGTCGCCATCAGAAAGGCGGCTGACTCTGCTTTTGTGCTAATCAATAACAAGCTCACCGATCAGGCGAAAAATAAAGCAGCCGGCTGACACCGGCATTTCAGGCAGATTTGGTGGTTTCGGTTTCCGCGGCGATATCATCTGCCAGATTGCGATTTTCCTGCGCCCGCGCAAAATATCTCATCAATCGCAGATTCTTGTCACTGAGCTGCATCGCCGCATCCACCCAAAGATCGACGACATCCGCCAGTTCCGAATGTCCCAGCGGCAATGCCCTGTCCAGTGCGGCCTGAAAGCCGTGATGTCCTGGCGCCAACGCCATATGGCGCTGCATATATTCCATGGTTGCCGCTCTGCCCTCGCCATCCGGCACCAGCACATCCAGGATACCCATGTCATACAATTCGCTTGCAGAATAGATGCGATGGTCCATTATCAATCGTTTCGCAACGGCAGGGGTTACTTTCCTGATCAGCAGGGATATTGCCCCCATGCCAGGGAACATACCAAACGTGATCTCCGGGAATCCGAAGCGTGCCCGTCGTTCGGCAATCAGCACGTTAGCGGACAACGCCGCCTCGAAACCTCCGCCCAGTGCTTCCCCCTCCACCAGCGCGATATTGGTGAAGGGTACGTTGTAATGTGTAGCGGTTGAATACTGAATTTGCACACAGAGTTCTGCATACGCCTGCAACCCTCCACGATCACCCGCCTCGATCAGTTTTATGAAATAGGCAAGATCACCACCCAGGCTGAATACATTCTTGTCGGTAGACGCCAGTACCTGGAATAACAGCCTGTCACTGTCTTTCTCGCTGTAGCCCGTCACAGCCGCCTGCCTGATTGCGCGCTGGATCTTGCTGACGTCATCCAGCAAATCCGTAGAAAAGCAGGGTCTGCCTCTGTACAGGAACTCAACCCACACTGCACGATGAGAGCTGTCGAAAGTTACCTTGAGGTTACCAAGCCTTCTTTGTAATAATTCTAATGACCTGTCCATAAGACTCTCCCGCCCGCGCCTTACTTTTATTAAAGCACAATATATTTGTGGTTTTTATACTCCCTTGGCGACGGATAATCAAATATTTCACAGACAAACAAGCTGTTACTAACACGAACCGGTTGCATGCCCTGGAATTGTCCTGCCCTTTCAGATCCTGTATGTAGTGGGTGATCAAGCAGCGCCACAGGATATATTGTGATGCGCTGAAACACTCAGAGCACCCCGGATCGATCATTACCGCGTGCCTGCGGATTCACCATGTCCGGGCCCAGTCCGGACCGCAAACAACAGAAGCCCCCCCAGTCCGAACAAAATCAGCAGTGAGAGTATCCCGGCGCGCGGATTACCCGTAACCACACCAACCCATCCCATCAGCAGCGGGCCGATAATGGCCGCAAACTTTCCGAGCATATTGTAAAAACCGAAGAACTCTGCAGAGTGCCCCGCCGGTATCATGCGTGCGTACATTGACCTGCTGAGTGCCTGTACGCCACCTTGTGCGAGGCCGATCGCAAAGGCCAGGTAGAAAAATTCCATGGCTGTATTCATGCGCGCGGCCGCAATGGTAACCAGCACATAAATTCCCAGGCCAAGCAGGATGCCGGTCTTTGCCCCGAACCTGCCACCGATCCAGCCAAACAGCAACGCCGCAGGAAAACCGGTGAACTGGGTAATCAGCAGTGCCTGAATCAGGTCGTCGCGACCAATACCCAGCGACAGACCATAATCCACTGCCATACGAATGACGGTATCGACACCGTCGATGTACAGCCAGTAGGCCAGCAAAAACAGCCATACATTTCGCAGTGCACGCACCCTGTGCAGCGTATGCCATACCCTGATAAACGCTTGCCGGAAGCTATGGCCTGGGCGCGATCCATGGGTGCTGGTCGGTTCCTCCACGATCCATAGCAACGGCAGGGTAAACACCAGCCACCACACCGCGACGACCAGGAAAGACACCCGGACTACAGTGACCGCATCGACAAATCCGAGCCAGTCAGGATGCAAGGTCATCAGGACATTCAGCCCAAGCAACAGCCCCCCGCCCAGATAACCAAGCGAATAACCCAATGCCGAGGTCTGATCCATGTCATCGGCGCCGGCAACCGATGGCAACAGGGAGTCATAGAAAATGTTGCTGCCGGAAAACCCGACCATGGCAAGTACATACAAAATCGACGCCAGCATCCAGTTGCCCTGCCCGACCAGATACAGACTTCCCGTCATCAGAATGCCGAGAAAAGCGAAGGCCGCCAGCAGGGCCTTGCGTCGGCTGAGCGAGTCGGCAATCGCACCCAGGACCGGCGCCATAATGACGATTATCAGGCTGGCAAGGGAATTGGCCAGCCCGAGACGAAAGGTGCTGTCGGCCACATCAACTCCGGCATTCCAGTATTCCTTGAAAAAGACCGGGAAGAACCCGGCCATCACAATGGTCGAGAAGGCCGAATTACCCCAGTCGTAGAACGCCCAGCCGAGTTTTTCCTGCGTTAGCTTCATGACCGGTTACGCCCCTGTGCTGCCGGGTTATTATGAATACATTCAGATATTGCCGATGGCGTGGCTATGGTTGCAGATACAACGGAATTTTGGAATACAAAACCCCTGGCAGACATGTCCGGGGAAGAATGGGAGTCTCTGTGTGACGGATGCGGACGTTGCTGCCTGCACAAGCTCGAAGACGAGGACACCGGACTGGTGTTTTACACCAATGTTGCCTGTCGCCTGCTTGATCCTTACAGCTGCCGTTGCGGTAATTATCCGGCAAGAAAGTTCGCCGTCCCGGATTGCCTTACCCTGCAAAATGTTGACGCAGCGCAGTTCAAATGGCTACCTGCCAGTTGTGCCTATCGCAGGCTGGCCGAGGGAAAGCCGCTGGAGTGGTGGCATCCTCTGGTATCAGGTCGCGCGGAAACGGTACACCAGGCGGGGATTTCGGTACGCGGCAGGATCATCGACGAAACCGGCATCGCAACCGAACAAATGGAAGAACACATCATCAGCTGGATCGATTTCTAGATTCTAGTGCTCGCGGGTGGCATGGAACGCGACTTCCGACCACTTTTCGATGGCCAGTTCCAGGTTTACACGAGTAGGTGCGATATAGACCAGCGACCCACCCTGGTCTTCACCCAGATTTTCGTATGCCTTGTCCCTGAACCGGCTTTCCACCAGCTCGTTCTCACACTCGACCCACCTGGCCGTTGCCACGGCTACCGGCTCAAACTGACACTCCACTCCGTACTCGTGCTTCAAGCGGTGCGCGACCACATCGAACTGGAGGATACCGACTGCCCCGAGAATCAGATCGTTATTTTTCAGGGGACGGAACAACTGCGTCGCCCCCTCTTCGCACAACTGGGCCAAGCCTTTCTGCAACGCCTTCATGCGCAGGGGATCACGCAATACTGCCCTGCGAAACAGCTCCGGGGCGAAATTAGGAATACCGGTGAACTTCAGATCCTCACCCTGGGTGAAAGTATCTCCGATCCGGATCGTCCCGTGATTATGCAACCCGATAATATCGCCGCTGAAGGCCTCCTCGACATGATCCCGTTCTGCAGCCATGAACGTCAGCGCGTTGGATATCTGCACATCACGGCCGATGCGAACGTGGTGCATTTTCATTCCCTTGCGATAACTGCCCGAACAGATGCGCAGGAAGGCAATCCGGTCGCGATGCGCGGGATCCATGTTGGCCTGGATCTTGAAGACAAAGCCGGAAAATTTCTCTTCCAGTGGGTCCACCGTGCGCGTGGTAGTCGCTCGTGGCAACGGCGCCGGAGCGGTCGCAACAAAATGGTTCAGGAGTTCATCCACCCCGAAATTGTTGATCGCGGACCCGAAAAATACCGGCGTCATCACCCCGGACAAGTAGGCATCACGCTGGAATTCGTGACTGGCGCCCTTGACCAGTTCGATTTCGCCACGCAATTCGGTTGCCTGGTCACCCAACACCTCATCCAGCAGAGGGTTGTCGATACCTTGTATGACCAAGGTATCCTGGCGCTGGGTGTTCTTGCCGGCCTCATACAGGTGCACCGCATCATCGAGCAAATGGTAGATTCCCTTCAACCGCTTGCCCATGCCAATCGGCCAGGTAACCGGTGCGCAGCGGATCTTCAGCACCCGCTCGATTTCATCCAGCAGGTCGATCGGTTCGCGGCCTTCCCGATCCAGCTTGTTGATAAAGGTGCAGATCGGGGTATCGCGCAGGCGGCACACTTCCATCAACTTGATGGTGCGTTCTTCCACGCCCTTGGCGCAGTCGATCACCATCATCGCCGAATCAACGGCCGTGAGCGTGCGGTAGGTGTCTTCGGAGAAATCCTCGTGGCCCGGCGTATCAAGCAGGTTCACGATGGCATCATGGTAGGGAAACTGCATCACCGAGGAGGTAACCGAAATCCCGCGCTGTTTTTCCAGCTCCATCCAGTCCGAAGTGGCATGGCGCGTCGCCTTGCGCCCCTTTACGGTCCCGGCAAGCTGGATTGCACCACCAAACAGCAACAGCTTTTCGGTCAGGGTGGTCTTGCCTGCATCCGGGTGGGAGATAATGGCGAATGTACGCCTTCGCGCGACTTCTGTACGAATACTGCTCATGATGACTGGATATTACCGGGTAACTGTTAAACCGGCTATTTTACCCGATGCTCGACCCGCAGTGGGGAGTATTACAGGGTGCGCGCCAGAATCAGTGCGTCTTCCCTGCCCTTGTCGTGCGGGTAATAATCCCGGCGAGTGCCCAGCTCGTTGAATCCCTCCTGCTGGTACAGGCTGCGCGCGGCCAGGTTGGATACACGCACCTCCAGGAACAGGATATCGGCATCATGCCGCCGCGCGATGGCAATCAGATGTCGCAGCATCTTCCGGCCCACCCCCTTTGAGCGCGCCTCGGGGCGCACACAGATATTCAGCACATGGGACTCACCGGCCGCGACGCTGAGTATGCCGTAGCCTTCAATCACATTCCTGCGCATACCGACCCAGCAACTGTATCCGGCCTGCAGACAGTCGCCAAAGATACTCTGTGTCCACGGATACGGGTAACTGCGCCGCTCGATCTCCAGAATTTCCGGCAGATCCTCTGTCCGCATCGGCCGTATATCCAGCGCCGGCTCTTTCAGAATGGCACTCATTGCGTCATCTCGCCGGGAAACCGGTTACCGGCCGTTTAATGCGCCACACCACGGTACACCTTGCGCGCGAATTGCAGGTCATCCCATACCTTGCGTTTCTCCAGCGGCGAGCGTAACAGGTAGGCAGGGTGATAGGTCACCACGACAGCCTGCTCGGCCACATAGTGAACCTTGCCGCGCAACTCACCAACCCTGGCATCGGTCTGCAACAGACTGTTTGCGGCTATACCACCTACAGCCAGAATGATTTTCGGTTGCACCATGCGTATCTGGCGCCAGAGATAGTCCACACAACAGCTGATTTCATGCGACTGGGGGTTGCGGTTGCCAGGCGGTCGGCACTTCAGGATATTTGCGATATAAACCTGTTCACGGCGGTGCCCGGTGGCAAACAGCATTTCATTCAGCAACTCTCCGGCGCGTCCAACGAATGGCTCACCTTCGCGATCCTCGTCTGCACCAGGCGCCTCGCCAACAATCAGCCAGTCCGCCTGCCGGTTGCCCGTACCAAACACGGTCTGTGTACGTGTCTTATGCAACTCGCAGCGTGTACAGGCAATGACTTCGGCCTGCAAACTGTCCCACTCCGATGCATCTGGCTGGTCAGCAGTCTCCGCCTCGGCGCGTACGGTTGTTTCCCCAATGGGACAAGCCGCCCGGCTTGAGCGTGCCACCCAGCGCTGGATGCCCATAGCGTCCAGGTAGCGCCGTTGCAGCTCATCACCCATTGCCGTCAGACATCCCCGAGCTGTGGATGAGCGCGTTCGTCGCGCTGGATGATCTTGTTGATCGCATTGATATACGCCTTGGCCGAGGCAATCACGATATCCGTGTCCGCACCCTGTCCATTGACGATACGACCACCCCTCTGCAGCCGGACGGTCACCTCACCCTGCGAGTCGGTTCCACTGGTGATGTTGTTTACCGAATACAATTGCAACTCGGTGCCGCTGTTGATCAGTGCCTCAATCGCCTTGAACGAGGCATCTACCGGACCGCTGCCGGGAGACTCTGCCGGCCGCTCTTCACCATCTACCCAGAGGGTCAGGCGGGCATACGGAGTTTCCCCCGTTTCCGAGCAAACTTTCAGCGACATCAGCTTGAGCCAGTCGTTGCCCGACTCCAGACCCGTTTCGGTAACCAGTGATTGCAGGTCTTCATCGAAGATCTCGTGTTTCTTGTCAGCCAGCTCCTTGAACCGGGAAAATGTCTCGTTGAGATCTTCCTCGGTAGAGAACTCGATGCCGAGCTCCTGCAGCCGGGTCCGGAACGCATTGCGACCGGAATGCTTGCCCAGCACAATTCGGTTCGCGGACCAGCCTACATCCTGCGCACGCATGATTTCATAGGTCTCGCGACTCTTGAGCACACCATCCTGGTGAATACCGGATTCGTGTGCAAAGGCATTGATACCAACGATTGCCTTGTTTGGTTGCACTGCAAAGCCGGTGATCCCGGACACCAGGCGCGAACAGGTCATGATCTGGGTGGTATCCAGCCCGGTCTTGCAGGGAAATACGTCCTGACGTGTCTGCACTGCCATGACCACCTCTTCCAGCGCGGCATTGCCGGCACGCTCGCCAAGACCATTGATGGTGCATTCGACCTGGCGTGCACCATTCAATACCGCAGACAGCGAGTTACCCACCGCCAACCCCAGATCATTATGACAATGCACCGAGAACACTGCCTTGTCAGCATTGGGGATTCGTTCAATCAGGGTACGAATCAGTTCACCGAACTGGTGAGGCAGGTTGTAACCTACGGTATCCGGTATGTTGATGGTGCTCGCACCGGCATCGATTACCGCCTCGATGACACGGCACAGGAAGTCGACCTCGGAACGCCCCGCATCTTCCGGCGAGAATTCGACATTATCGGTATAGCCACGCGCCCGTTTCACCGCGCGTACAGCCTGCTCGATCACCTGCTCCGGCTGCATGCGCAGTTTCATCTGCATATGGATCGGCGAGGTGGCAATAAAGGTATGAATCCGCGCCGAGGCGGCCTGCTTCAGCGCTTCACCGGCACGATCAATATCCTTGTCCAGCGCCCGGGCCAGGCCACACACCGTGCTGCCGGTGACCGCACGTGCAACGGCCTGTACTGATTCAAAGTCCCCGGGACTGGCGATCGGGAAGCCCGCCTCGATAACATCCACGCGCATCCGCTCCAGCGCCTTGGCAATTCGAACCTTTTCATCACGGGTCATGGATGCGCCCGGGCTTTGCTCGCCGTCGCGCAGGGTCGTGTCAAAAATAATCAACTTGTCCTGGTTACTCATGCTCATGCTCCCGCAGGTGCCGGCAGCAGGGCCGGGACCTCAAAACTGTTTGTGCCAGCATAGCAAAAACCCCGCAAGGCGGCTGGCTGATATCGGATTGGGTGCGTTTTGCCTCGCCAGGCAGGGGATTAACTGCCCGAAGGCAGCAGTCGCAGGAGAGACAGCAGCAGACCGGGAAACGGGGAGGTTACCCGATGCATGACGTGTTTGCTGTGGATTGAAGGCTGCATACAACCAAGACTATCGGCAATCCGCCCCCAATTGCAAGTCCGACCGCCCGCCAGCCACTGGATCAGTCGCCGCGTTTGCGCGCGCGCCGGCGTTTCCGTATCCCGATCAGGGTATAAACGATTCCGGAAATCGCATAGATCAGGAACCCGGCAAACAGTACCTTGGGCGGATCAATGGATGCGAACGCATACACCAGCACTACCGCCAGCAATGCCACGACCGACACCCGGTTCTTGAAATTGATTTCCTTGAAGCTGAAGTAGCGGATATTGCTAACCATCAGTATGCCGGTTGCAATGGTCAGCACGAACACCAGGTATACCAGGTCGTCACCCGCGAAACCGATATCGGTAGCGGCCCAGACCAGACCGGCCAGCACCCCCGCAGCAGACGGACTGGGCAGGCCGCGAAAATACAGCTTGTCGGCAGATGCAACCTGTGCGTTGAAACGGGCCAGGCGCAGGGCCGCACTGGCAGTATAGATAAAGGCCGCCAGCCAGCCGAGCTTGGCCCACCCGACGCTGATCATGGATTGCAGCGACCATTCATACATAACCAGCGCCGGCGCCAGACCAAAACAAACCATGTCCGACAGGCTGTCATAATGAACGCCGAATTCACTCTGGGTATTGGTCAGCCTGGCCACGCGACCATCGGTTCCATCCATGATCATGGCAATGAAGATGGCAATTGCGGCCGCTTCGAACCGGCCATTCATGGCGGCGACAATCGAATAGAATCCGGCGAACAACCCGGCCGTGGTGATCATGTTCGGCAGCAGATAAATACCCCGCCCGCGCTTGCGTGAGTCCTCCGCAGGTTCGGTATCGTCGTGTTGCTGCAGCATGTCAGGCATGGATCAACCGTGCGATAGCATCGGTGCCGGCCCGCACCGTGTCCCCGCTTGCGACTGAGGGAACACTGTTTACCGGCAGGTAGATATCAACACGCCCCCCCATATGCACAAAACCGCAACGCTTGCCCTGACCGATCCGGTCACCAAAGCGGACATAACACTGCGGGTTGTTGTGCAGGCGACCCTTGTTCATGACCAGCACGATATCATCCCCTTCGTCGGTTTGCAGCCAGACGCCGTGTGGATTGCGTCCGTCCCCGGCAAGTTTCGGCGGCTCCAGCACCTTGCCTTCCACCGGGCTGCGCGTGATATAGGCCCCATAGGGACTCATATCAATGGTTACCAGCACGCTGTCCCGATTCAGGTAAGGATCATGGACTTTCTCGACTCTCAAGACCCGCCCGTCGGCTGGACTCAGCACACTCAGCGGCAACGACGGGATGGAACGTTCCGGATCGCGAAACAGCACCATCACCAGCACTGCCAGCCCCCAGAGCCACAGCGACTGCACGAGTCCGACAAAGTGCAACACCAGTACCGCTGCAGTGAATACCAGCAGCAACGGCAACAGGCCCTGCCTGGCGATCAGGCTATTTCTGTTCATGACCGGAGAATCAGCTGATCCAGATGGTCAGGAGAAGACGCGGCGTATTCAGTTCACACTCTTGTCGACAATCTTTCCTTCATTAATCCAGGACATCATGCCACGCAGCTTTGCGCCAACCTCCTCGATCTGGTGTTCGCGACCGATACGGCGCTTCGCCTTGAGGGTAGGCGCACCGGCCTGGTTTTCGAGAATGAATTCCCGCGCAAACTCTCCGTTCTGGATCTCGTCCAGGATGCGGCGCATCTCTTGCTTGGTCTCGGGAGTTACCACGCGTGGCCCGCGGGTCAGGTCGCCGTACTCGGCGGTGTTCGAGATGGAATAACGCATATTGGCAATGCCACCCTCGTACATCAGGTCCACGATCAGCTTGAGCTCATGCAGGCACTCGAAGTAGGCCATCTCCGGCGCATAGCCAGCTTCTACCAGGGTCTCGAAACCGGCCTGCACCAGCGCGGTCGCACCGCCACACAGCACCGCCTGCTCGCCGAACAGATCGGTCTCGGTTTCTTCCTTGAAGCTGGTCTCGATAACGCCGGCCCGGCCACCACCATTGGCAGACGCATAGGACAGTGCGATATCCCGGGAACGGCCGCTGGGATCCTGGGACACGGCGATCAGGCTGGGCACGCCGGCGCCGGCCTTGTAGGTAGAACGCACCAGGTGCCCGGGACCCTTGGGGGCGATCATGATCACATCGAGGTCGGCACGCGGCTCGATCTGCTGGAAGTGAATATTGAAACCGTGCGCAAAAGCCAGCACCCCGCCCTGCTTGATATTTGGAGCAATGCTGTCCCGGTACAGCTGCGCCTGGTGTTCATCCGGCGCCAGCACCATTACCAGGTCGGCGCCCTTGACGGCTTCATCGATCGGCTTGACGACAAGTCCCGACTTACTGGCCTTGACCTCGGATATCGATCCGGTACGCAAACCAACCGTCACGTTCACGCCGGAATCCTTCAGGTTATTGGCATGCGCATGCCCCTGCGAACCGTAGCCGATGATGGCCACTTTCATGCCACGGATGATGGAAATGTCAGCGTCTTTATCGTAGTAGATATTCATTGTCGATACCTGTCATGTTGCCTGTATACAGTGTCACTGCGTGACACTGCGCGTGAATGGAAATTTTGTTGATACTCAGAGTTTCAGCGAACGGTCACCACGGCCGATCCCGGACACACCGGTACGCACCACTTCAATAATCAGTCCCGGCTCCAGCGCCTGCACAAACGCATCCAGCTTGTCACCGGCGCCGGTCATCTCGATGGTATAGCTCTGATCGGTGACATCGATAATACGGCCACGGAAGATGTCGGAAACGCGTTTCAATTCATTGCGATGTTCGCCCTGCGCACGCACCTTGATCAGCATCATCTCGCGCTCGATATGCGGGCCTTCCGTCATATCCATCAGCCTGACTACATCGATCAGTTTGTTCAGCTGCTTGGTTATCTGCTCGATGATCTCGTCGGTACCGCTGGTAACCAGCGTCATGCGCGACAGCGAAGAATCCTCGGTAGGCGCCACGGTCAGCGATTCGATATTGTAACCGCGCGCCGAAAACAACCCGGCCACCCGCGACAGTGCGCCGGCCTCGTTTTCCATCAGTATTGAAATAATATGGCGCATCTCAGATCAGGATCATCTCGTTCTGGCCGCCGCCGGCCGGAATCATCGGGTAGACATTTTCTTCCGGGTCGGTCAGGAAATCCATGAATACCAGCCGGTCCTTCAGTTTCATTGCCTCGATCAGCGCACCTTCCACATCGGCCGGCCGCGTAATCTGCATGCCGACATGGCCGTAGCTCTCGGCCAGCTTGACGAAATCCGGCAATGATTCCATGTAGGACATCGCGTAGCGCTTCTGGTAGAAAAACTCCTGCCACTGCCGCACCATCCCGAGGTAGCCGTTATTCAGATTAATGACCTTGATCGGCAGGGAATACTGCAGGCAGGTTGATAATTCCTGGATGCACATCTGGATACTGCCCTCGCCGGTAATACAGGCGACCGTGGCATCAGGATGGGCAAACTGTACACCCATCGCGGCCGGCAAGCCGAAGCCCATCGTGCCCAGACCGCCTGAATTGATCCAGCGGCGCGGTTTGTCAAACAGGTAAAACTGCGCCGCCCACATCTGGTGCTGTCCAACGTCGGAAGTAACGAAGGCGTCGCCGTGCGTGATTTTATAGAGTGTCTCGATGACGTACTGCGGCTTGATCTTGTCGCTGTCACGGTCGAATTTCAGGCAATCGCGTGACCGCCATTCCTCGATTTGCTGCCACCAGTCCTTCAATGCACCCGCATCCGTCTGCGCCGTGCTGTTACCCAGCTCCACCAGCATCGCCTTGAGTACGTTGTCGACACATCCCACGATCGGAATATCCACCTTGACGTTCTTGGAAATACTCGCCGGATCGATATCGATATGCACGATCTTTGCGTACGGACAGAATTTCTCGATATTGCCGGTCACGCGATCATCGAAACGTGCACCGACTGCAATCAGTACGTCACAGTGGTGCATGGCCATATTGGCTTCGTAGGTGCCATGCATGCCAAGCATGCCGACAAACTGCGGGTCTGTTGCCGGGTAACCGCCCAGCCCCATCAGGGTATTGGTGACCGGGAAATTCAATGCACGCGCCAGGGCTGTGAGGGATTCGGCCGCGTTGCCGAGAATCACGCCACCGCCGGTATAGAGGATCGGACGCTTCGCATCCAGCATCATGCTGAGTGCGCGTTTTACCTGCCCCGGGTGACCGATATGCACCGGATTGTAGGAACGGATGCTGATCTTGTCGGGGTAATGGTACTCGGCTTTTTGTGCCGTGATGTCCTTGGGGATATCCACCACTACCGGCCCGGGCCGGCCAGTGGTTGCCACGTAGAACGCCTTCTTGATCGTTTCAGCCAGCTTCGTGACGTCCTTCACCAGAAAATTGTGCTTCACGCAGGGGCGCGTGATGCCAATGTTGTCGGCTTCCTGAAACGCATCATTGCCGATGAGGTGAGTCGGCACCTGGCCGGTAAACACCACCATGGGAATCGAGTCCATATAGGCCGTGGCGATGCCGGTTACCGCATTGGTCGCTCCCGGCCCGGAAGTAACCAGCACCACACCCGGCTTGCCGGTGGAACGCGCATAACCATCGGCAGCATGGGTCGCGGCCTGTTCGTGGCGCACCAGGATATGATTGACCTTGTCCTGCCGGTACAGGGCGTCGTAGATGTGCAGTACGGCACCACCCGGGTAGCCGAATAGGAATTCAACTCCCTCGTCCTGCAGCGCACGTACAAATATGTCCGCACCGGTCAATTCCACCTGCCACGCTCCCGAGTCCCAAGACTGGACGGCAACCGGGTAAAAAAAAGCCCGCTACAGGGGCAATCCGGTCGCAATCGCGAAACAATGAAAAGTACTGATAAACAAGGTAAAGGTCAAGGGAGATGGCAACCCTGCCGATGCACTGACCGGACCCGGTTAAATTATGCAATGTGTGACCCGCGTAGCTTGTGCCTGGGCCTGAACAACCCTACTATCCTTATAGAAATCAGCAATGGAAGTGACGCCATGACAGCCCCGATTACTGCAACCTCCGCCCGTAAGCTGATGTTCCCACTGACCATAGCCGTTGGCCTGCTGCTCTGGCATGGCGCTGGACTGGCTGAAGTTTACAAGTGGGTCGACGAAAACAATGAAGTTCAGTACACCCAGATCCCCCCTCCGCCGGGAATACATTCCACCCGGATCGGACCCGCTCCGCCACCGGCGGATGATCCCGGCACCATCACCAACCAGCTGCAGGAGCGCATCAAGGCCAGCGAGGAACACCAGAAGGAACAACTCGATGCCACCGAGAAACAGCAGCAAATGGTTGAAATCCGCAAGATACGGCAGCAGAACTGCGTTGCTGCGCACAATAACCTGGAGCAACTGAACCGGGGCGGCCAGGTCCGCTACCGGACCAGTACCGGTGAAGTACTGCGCCTGACCGAGGAAGACCGCAGCAAACGGATCGAGGAAGCCAGCAATCAAGTCAAGGAATTCTGCGAGAGCTGAGGTGTTGCAATGCCGTTCCTGAAGATCCAGACCAACCTGCCACTCGACGCGGCCCGGGCCCGCTCCCTTGCCAGCAGGGCATCGGCCACGGTTGCAGCCCAGCTGGGCAAGCCGGAGCGCTATGTCATGGTGTCGGTGGAGCATAACCCGGCCATGCAGTTTGCCGGCAGTGATGCACCTCTGGCCTACCTGGAACTGAAAAGTATCGGCCTGCCGGAGTCCATCACAGCGGCTGCGTCGCGGGCGTTCTGCGAACTGCTAACCGAGACTGCCGGTATCGACCCGGAGCGGGTCTATATCGAGTTCAGCAATGCTCCGCGGCAGATGTGGGGCTGGAACAACGGGACCTTCTGATGCGCCTGGCATGGCTGTTGCTGTTCCTGGCGCTTGCCGTGGCAGCAGTACTCTACTTCAACCCGGAAACCGCCCGGCAACTGCTACAGCAGTTACCGAATCACGATCTCATCAGAAAGACCGATCATCTGTACCAGTGGAAAAATGCCCAGGGCGAGTGGCAGGTCACCGATACGCCGCCACCGGACGGCATCGAGTACGAACGACAGGAGTACCGCAGCGACCTGAATGTCCTGCCGGTGCCACCCGGCATAACGCCCAAGCCCTGAACCGCGTGTACTTTCCTGACCGGGCCGCTACAATCTGCACCCTGTCCAACCAACCCGTTACCAGCCCATGCGACTGTCCCGGTTCCCGCTGTCCACCCTGAAAGAAACCCCGGCCGACGCCGAAGTCATCAGCCACCAGCTCATGCTGCGCGCCGGCATGTTGCGCAAACAGGCCGCCGGTGTCTACAGCTGGCTGCCACTGGGCCTGCGCGTACTGCGCAAGGTCGAGGCCATTGTGCGCGAGGAAATGGACCGAGCCGGCGCGCTGGAGTTACTGATGCCGGCCATTCAGCCTGCCGAGCTGTGGCAGGAATCCGGCCGCTGGGAAAAATACGGTCCCGAGCTGCTGCGCATCCAGGACCGCCACCACCGCGAGTTCTGCTTTGGCCCAACGCACGAGGAAGTCATTACCGACATCGCACGGCGCGAGCTGAAAAGCTACAAGCAGCTGCCGATCATCTATTACCAGATCCAGACCAAGTTCCGCGACGAGATTCGGCCCCGTTTTGGCGTCATGCGGGCGCGCGAATTCCTGATGAAGGATGCCTACTCGTTCCATATCGACCAGCCCTCACTGGAACAAACCTACCAGGTGATGTACCAGACCTATGCGCGCATCTTCACCCGCACCGGGCTCGAATTCCGCGCCGTACGCGCAGACAGCGGCACCATCGGTGGCAGCGTTTCGCAGGAGTTCCATGTGCTGGCAGATTCCGGCGAGGATGCCATCGCGTTTTCCTCCACCGGTGATTTTGCCGGCAACGTGGAAACCATCCCCGCACCGGCACCGTCCGGGCCGCGACCGGCATCGATGGCGTCCCTGGAAAGCATTGCAACCCCCGGGCAGCACAGTATTGAAGAGCTGTGCAATTTCCTGAACACCACACCGGAACGCTGTATCAAGACCCTGGTTGTGCACGGCCGCGAGACCGCTGTCGTCGCACTGGTGTTGCGTGGCGATCACGAACTCAACGCCGTCAAGGCCGAAAAACACCCGCTGGTGCAGACACCGTTAACCTTCGCCTCCGACGCACAGGTACTCGAGGCAACCGGTTGCCCGGTGGGTTCACTGGGTCCGCGCGACCTGCCCATTCCGGTCATCGTCGATCACGCTGCGGCACAGCTGGCCGACTTTGTCTGCGGCGCCAACGTGGACGGCAAGCACCTCACCGGAGTCAACTGGGGGCGTGACCTGCCCGAACCGGAAAGCGCCGACCTGCGCAACGTGGTCGCCGGCGATCCCAGCCCGGATGGCAATGGCAGCCTCACCCTCGCACGCGGCATCGAGGTCGGGCATATTTTCCAGCTCGGCACACGTTACAGCGAGTCCATGAAGGCCGTGGCGCTCGACGAACAGGGCAAGGAAGTGCCCATGGTGATGGGTTGCTACGGGATCGGCGTCTCCCGGATCGTGGCCGCCGCCATCGAACAGAATCATGACGACCAGGGCATCATCTGGCCGGCCGCCATCGCGCCCTTCCAGATGGCACTGTTACCAATGAATATGAAAAAGTCCCAGCGCGTGCGCGAGGCTACCGAGGCGCTGTACGAGGAATTGCAGGCGGCTGGCTTTGACGTACTGCTGGATGATCGCCCGGTGCGCCCCGGCGTCATGTTCTCGGACATGGAACTGATCGGCATCCCGCACCGGATCGTGGTGGGTGAAAAAAACCTCGATGCCGGCATGCTGGAATACAAGGCGCGCCAGGATAGCGCCAGCCAGGAGGTACCGCGCGCCGGAATCATCGCGTTTTTACAAGGTAAAATAACCTGAAAACAGGCCGTTAACAGGGCATGCTGTTAAACCGATCGACATTCCCCTGCGCACTCGCCGGCCTGCTGCTGACGCTGCTGACAGCTGTCCCGTGCCAGGCCGCCACCACGGAACGCCCCGACGACGAGATGCGCCAGCAGCTCCTGGAGGCGATCAATTCCAGCGACAGTTTCCAGGACCGTTTTGACGCCGAGGTCTGGCTAACCGACATGTCCACCCGCCTCGGCCGGCGGGTGGAACAACGGGAAGAAGCACTGCAAATCCTCCGGCTGGTGCACTACGAGGCCCAGCGCGCCAAGCTGCCACCGGAACTGGTGCTGGCGCTGATCAGCGTGGAGAGCAATTTCGACCGCTTCGCCATCTCCAGCGCCGGCGCCCAGGGTCTGATGCAGATCATGCCGTTCTGGCTCGATGAAATCGGTCGTCCGGATGACAACCTGTTCGATATTGCCACCAACTTGCGTTTCGGCTGTACCATTCTCAACATCTACCTGAAACGCGAGAGGGGCAACATGCACAAGGCACTGGCGCGCTACAACGGCAGCGTTGGCAAACACTGGTATCCGCAGCGGGTATACAAGGCACTGCGTACGACCTGGTACACCCAGTGAAGGTCAGCAGGCTGTCAGCACTCATGTATCGCAAGCAAATCACATGCACGGCATAGCCGGCGCCTGCCGGTGCATTTTCACTAGTGTGTTATGGCTGTGGCTATCCGGATGCGTGGGAACCGGCGCCAGCAGCCTGTATTTCGCGGGCTTCAACAAACATGCCGAACCAACCCCAAGCACCAACGAAGGCAACATGGGGTTCGTCGGATATTCCAGGGATTACGAACGGGATAACTGGAACTTCGAGACCGGCCTCAGTACCTACGTGGACTCCTACAACCAGCAGAGCTATATGGTGTTCTCCAATGTTTCCCATGACGAGTACCGGACAGCTTATTTCACGCCGGTGGTGTCACTGAGCTGCTCGTACAAGGGTGACAGCTATACCAGTGACAGGATGAAGCTGATTTGTGGGCCGCCGCTAAGCCTGCGGTTGGGCAAGGACCAGGGTTTCTTCGGCCTGATTACGCCGGTCCCGAAACTCGGCACACTGACCAACGGCTTTGTCAGCGTACTGTTTGGCTACAAATTCGCGCCGTAACTACCGAAAAACAGGCGTCGGCCGCGCTTCTTTCCGGTTCCTGCCGGGTCATTTTCCCTGCTGGCAAGAAAAGCTGCGAGCGCTACATTGCCTCAACACTCAAACAGGGCAATGGACTCCACGTGTGCAGTATGCGGAAACATATCCATCACACCCGCTGCACGCAGCCGGTAGCCGAATTCATTGACCAGCAGACCGGCATCACGCGCCAGCGTACCGGGGTGACAGGATACGTACACGATGCGCTGCGGGTGGATATTGCCAAGCACCGGCAATATCTCGGCCGCCCCACTGCGTGGCGGATCGAGCAACACCTTGTTGCAGGCAACACCTGCCCATGCCGCATTGCGCTGGTCCTCAAACAGATTTGCGACCTGGAAGCTGACATTGTCCAGACCGTTCAGCCGGGCATTATCCAACGCACGCGCAACCAGCCCTGCCTCACCTTCCACGCCGACTACCTGTCCTGCCAGTCGTGCCATCGGCAAGGTGAAATTGCCCAGACCGCAGAACAGATCCAGCACCGTGTCGGCACGGTCCAGGGCCAGCATATCCAGCACACGCGTCACCATCTGGCGGTTGATGGCACGGTTTACCTGGGTGAAATCACCGGGAAGAAAGCGAATTTCGAGCGCCTGTTCCGGCAACAGATAAGCCAGCACGGAATCTGCCGGCTCAAGCGGATGAATGCTGTCCGGACCGGCGGGCTGCAGGTACACATGAAAACCGTGCCGCCGGGCAAATTCCTGCAGCTGTCCCCGGTCCGCTTCAGTCAACGGGTCGAGATGCCGGAACACCAGCGCCGTGACGTCCTCGGCAACAGCCACCTCGATCTGTGCTATGCGCGCCCGCGCCTCGAGTTGCGCAATCAACTCGCACAGCTCTGCCAGGTGCTCACCGACGGAGGGATGCAAAACCTCGCAACGGGACAGGTCAGCCAGATACGGCGCGCGCTTTTCACGGAACCCGACCAACACCCTTCCCTTCTTGATCACATGCTTGACGCCCAACCGCGCCTTGCTGCGATAGCCCCACACCGGCGCAGTGATCGGTTCCAGCACCGTTTCCGGCGCCACGTGGCCGATGCGCTGCAGATTGTCGAGCAATACCTGCTGCCGGGCACGGATCTGGGCGTCCGCATGCAGGTGCTGCAGGCTGCAGCCACCACAGACCCCGTAATGCGCACAGCGCGGTGCCACCCGGTCGGGTGATGCCAGGTGAATATCGGTAGCCAGCGCCTCGTCGAAATTTTTATGGGTGGCGAGATAGACAAATCCGACCTGCTCCCCGGCTAATGCCCCCTCGATAAAAACCGTCTTGCCCTCGACGCGCGCCACACCGCGCCCGTCGTGCGCCAGCGATTCCACGCTGATCCGCTCTACAGGAGCAGGCAAACGCTGCTTGCGGTTTCGTCTACTCATGGAGGCAAGGGTTCCCGGATAATTATTACAAGTCAGAACCTGCGAAGTCTGGCCGGATGCTGCGTGGCCGATCGCAGTCAGTCGTGCCAGTGCGCAAGAAACTCGTTCAGGTGTGGCCTGTTCTCTGTTTTCAGTTCACTACGCACCTGTTCACAGGCTGCATCGTACTGCACACGGGAGATATGGCCGCGGATCAACTCAAAACGCTGGTACACCAGGTAGGTATTGAGCACATCGGTTTCGCAATAATTGCGGATGCCATCGATATCGCCAGCCTGGTAGCTGTCCCACACATGCGCGCCGCTCATGCCCATCTTGCCGGGGAAGCCCAGCATGCTGGCGATTTCATCCAGCCTCGCGGTTGCCCGCGGCTGGTAGCCTGACAGCACATCCATGACGTCGGTATGCCGTTCATGATAACGACCGAGGTAGTTATTCCACTTGAAGTCGCGGTTATCGTTTCCGGTATCCCAGTAGCGCGGTGCGGCAACCCCGTGCAGCAGGCTGCGGTAATGGATCACCGGCAGGTCAAAACCGGAGCCGTTCCATGACACCAGGGTCGGGGTAAAGCGCTCGATACCGTCGAAGAAGCGTGTGAGCAACTCCTGTTCCGGTGAATCCGGCTCGCCGAGTGTCCACACCTTGAAACGCTCCGGTGTACGCAATACCACGGAGATGGCCACAATGCGCTGCAGGTGATGGCGCAGAAACTCCGAGCCACCGGTTTCCTCTGCGCGCAGGTGAAACATGGCCTTGCCCGCATTGCTGTCGTCCAGGCCATCCAGCTCGTAGAGGCGTCGCCCGGTCTCGACGTCCGGCACGGTCTCGATATCGAAAACAAACACATTCATATCTGAAACAAGAGTTCCTGGGTGCAGCTGCAGGCTGCGGGCGTTGCTGGTCAGGGATGATTGCGCACAATTGTACACAGCACATCATCGTGCGGCATCCTTGCCGTTGGCTTGTGTCTCGCCGGGGCTGCCCCGGCAACATTGTCTGGCAGTTTGCTGGCGCTACTTCTGCTTCCAGCCGCCGCTGTTATCCATGTACCACCAGCCCTTGCGCGCATTGTCTACCCAGCGGCGCGCGAAGGTGGCGCGGATTTCGCTTTCCCATTCCGGGTGATCGTTGGCGCGTGCCATTTCTGCATACAGGGCATCACGGTCGCGGTTTTCATCCGCCACCAGTGTTTTCACTGCATTGCGTTGCGGTAGTGCGACCAGTTTCTGATCACGGACATCTATGCGGCCGTCGCGGGTCATGCCAACCGCACCGGAGCTGTAATACGGCGCCAGCTCGCGCATGCGTGCCTCCATGCGCGCGGTAATCTGCTGGATGGCCGGCGAACTCCTGGACAGGTCGGCCTCGGCACGGGCGGGCGTAATCAGCCAGTCGAGCAGCATCGAAACAGCGCGCCCGGAGCCGGTCTGCGGTTGCGTGGAAGAGCCTGGTTGCGGCGCCGGTTCTGCCGCAGGCGCCTGCCCGGGCGGTACGTTCTTGTACACATCCAGGATGATCCGGTCTGCGGCTTTTTCTGCCGCCTCGGCCGGAAAATAGACATTAATGGTTACACACGCGGTTGCGAGCAGCAGCAACATCAGCATTGTCGGGATGCGCAGGGTGTTCATGGACGGGCCTCTCCTGGATTGGGGAACTGCACGGGATTCTAACGGGTTTGCCGGCAACAGGTTAACACGCTGCTGCCGGATATTTTCATTGCACGATCGGTGACTGTCCGCTGGTGGCCTGTTTCAGCTGTTCGACCAGCCCCCCCCAGTTCACCCGGTCCGAATAACCGATCACATCCAGTCGCGGCGGAATGAAACGTCCCTTGACGAGGTAATAGCCGGTGTCGGCCGGCGCCACGCCGCCCATGGCGCAGACGCCGTCCTGCAATTTGCAACGGATACCGAGCCGGTCATAGGGAAAATCCTCCAGGAAGCGCAGAAAGCTGCGCGATAGTGCGCCACCCACCCCGCCACCGCCGATATTGGAAATATTGTCCACCGCCTTCTGGCTGATGCGATGCCGCGAATGGTCATCCGGCGGAGTGGCAAATTCTGCATCGAAGGCAACCGGCTCCCAGGCCTCCATCTGCAATCCCTCGACACGGCCGTCCAGGCGACCTTCGATACGCCCGAAGGAAAAGGTGCGCGTCAGCTGCTCCAGGTCGATATTCTGCGCACGTGCATTGACCTGCAGTCGCGGCACCTGGCCCAGCGGTTGTTCCAGCTTCAGGTTGCGCAGCGTTACCTCGCCATCGAATACCCGTACCAGCAACACACCCCCGACCGTCAGATCGCCGTTCGCGTACGTCACTTGCGGGATGACACCAGACAGCTTGCCACCAAATTCCGGCCATTCGAGCGCGGTCGTCAGCGCCTGCATGGACACCGGCGTCAGCACACCATCCACTGCCCAGCGCATGCTGCTGCCGGGCTCCCGCTCGAGTGCAAAGGTTTCGATTTGCAGGCCACCGTCCAGTACCGGCAGCTGCGCAGGCTGCGCCAGACGGACCCGGTTACCGGTCGATTCCAGCACCACCTCGCTCGCACCCAGCCCGATCCGGTAGATGTGTCCCGATTGCCAGGCCAGCCGTGACTGGCGCGCCTGCTGCGCCGACCAGTCCAGCGTGCCATTCACTCCCTGCAATCCGAACCGGGCATCCCGCTGTTCCACGCCGACCTCTGACAGCACCAGGTGCACCGCCTGCGGCATACCCGCCGCCAGCTGCAGGCTGCCATGGATCCGGCCGGCCGTCTGCAGGGCGCCCGCCATACTCTGGGTCAGCCACGGTTGCAGGTAGCTGTCGTACAGGGCGGGCAGCACGCCCTCGGACAGCTCCAGTTGCAGGGCCTCGAGCTGTACTCCGTCCTGCCATGCCAGTTTCCCGCTGGCCTGCAGCTCGACTACCCCGGGATGGTGATAACGCAGGTCCTGAAACTGTAGCGCGTGGCGCTGTGGCTGCCAGACCAGGCTGGTGTCGAGTCGCAACGGCTGGTCGGTTATTTCGAGATACAGTGGGTCGAAATAAAAGGCGCCAGCACCGGCATCGACCTGCAGCCGGACCTGCCAGTCCCGTGCATGTGGACTGGCCTGCATACTGGCGTGCAAGGTGGCATGTTCAGCGGCCAGGCTGCCGCTGTCGTCGGTGAAGGTGGCATCCTGCAGCTGCAGATCCAGACGGATCTCGCCCAGTTGCGCGCCACGCCCGTGCAGGCGAGCCTGCAGGGCAACGCGCCCGTCTCCGGTCAGCACCGGCGTCGGGTAACCGAGCGCGCTGGCCTGCTTGCTGATCCCGGTCAATTGCAGGTTCTTGCCCGTTGCCTGTGCAGACCAGCCGGACCCGGCATA
This sequence comes from uncultured Gammaproteobacteria bacterium, assembly GCA_905480065.1. Taxonomy (GTDB): domain Bacteria; phylum Pseudomonadota; class Gammaproteobacteria; order UBA9214; family UBA9214; genus UBA9214. Next base: position 23,434 of record CAJQOV010000176.1, read on the forward strand.
GTTTGCTTGCAAGTCCAGGCTGCCGCCGTGCAAGCGCACACCCTCCAGTCGCAGTGCGAGCGCCTTGTCCTGTAGCTGGTAGCGAAAACTGACCGTTATGCGCTGACTGCCGAACTGGCCGGACTCCGCCTGCAGCTGGCCAACCGGACATTCGACCTGTGCACCGTTATAACTCAAGCGGGGGCAATGCAGGCTGACAGCGCCGAGGTCACCGAGCGGCCCCGGAAGTCGCAGCTGGCTGGCCCGCAACACCACGCCGGCCTCGGTGTCCTGTTGCCAGTCCAGCTGCAGACTGACGTCCTGTGCAGACCAGCCCTCACCTGCCACGCTGCCCAGTTGCAGCACGGCGCTATCGATGGCATGTCCCGGCAGGATCGACCCTGCCAGCAATACTGCCGCCGACAGGACCAGCACACAGACCCGTGCCGCAGCTACACGCATTCAGTCGGGGAATACCCCGGTAGACAGGTAGCGATCACCGCGATCACAGATGATGGCCACGATTACCGCGTGTTCCACTTCCCGAGACAGCGACAGGGCAGCGGCTACCGCGCCACCGGATGAGATGCCGGCGAAGATGCCTTCCCGGGCCGCCAGTGCCAGCGTGGTGGCCTCGGCATCGGCCTGGGTTACCTCGATGGTGCGATCCACACTGGCGGCATTGAAAATGGCGGGCAGATAGGCCTCCGGCCAGCGGCGGATACCGGGGATGGAGGAACCCTCCGCGGGGGTCACCCCGACAATCTGTATCGCGGGATTTTGTTCCTTCAGGTAGCGCGATGTCCCCATGATGGTGCCGGTGGTGCCCATGGCGCTGACGAAATGGGTAATGGTGCCCTGCGTGTCACGCCAGATTTCCGGTCCCGTCGACTCGTAGTGCGATAACGGGTTGTCCGGGTTGGAAAACTGATCCAGCACATGACCTTTACCTTGCGCCTGCATCTCGAGTGCCAGGTCGCGTGCACCCTCCATGCTGGCCGCCTTGCTGACCAGGATAATCTCGGCACCAAACGCCTTCATCACGGCGCGCCGCTCCATGCTCATGGACTCCGGCATGATCAGCACCATGCGGTAACCCTTCATGGCGGCCGCCATGGCCAGCGCAATTCCGGTATTGCCGCTGGTGGCCTCGATCAGGGTGTCACCCGGCTTGATGTCGCCGCGCTGCTCTGCGTGCCGGATCATGCTCAGTGCCGGCCGGTCTTTCACCGATCCGGCCGGATTGTTGCCTTCCAGCTTGACCAGTAGCTGATTGCCGGTTGTGCCAGGCAGCCGCTGCAAACGCACCAGCGGTGTATTGCCAACAGTGGCTTCAAGCGTAAGGAAGTCCATGTTTGTTCCGCAATTTTTCAGGAGGCCAACAGTATACCGAAGAACCGGAAAATTCAGACAGCAATTGTCAGAAAAGGCTTACAGCCAGCAGCTGGAGATGACGCATACGATCCGTTAGCATGCATGCCTGAGCTAACCGGGATGCCATTTTCCACCAGCGCAGGGACAGGCAATGCCAGATACCGTCACCATGATCAGGACCAGAAAATTTACCCGCGGACTCCTGCAAAGGATCCGGCACGCATTCGTGCCTCCCGCACCAGCGCCGCTGCCACCGATCCCGCAGCGCACCCTGCCACCCTTGCCGGAAGAAGACCTGCACCTGCAGTCACTGGGACAGGATTTCGCGCGGGAATTGCTCGCCAGGCTGCTGTTGGAGCTACCCCGATATCGCCAGGAAATGGCGCACGCCCATGCTCGGCGCGACTACCCGGCACTGCGTCACAGCGTACACCAGTTACTCGGGGCGGCAGCCTACTGTGACTGCGGTTTGCTGGAAGAAGGGCTGCGCGAACTGCGCCTGGCCCTGAAAACGGAAGACATGCTCACCATCGAGGTGTACTACCAGCGCGTCATCACGACGATGGATACGCTCGCGGGCTTCAGCGGAAACGCAGATTACAGCGGCGACTGAGCGCAGGCCGCCAGCATCAGGCGCTTCATTTCAGCAACTGCGGCGGCCAGGCCGTCGAACACGGCCTGCGCCACGATGGCATGCCCGATATTGAGCTCGCGAATACCGGCAATGGCTGCAATCTGCCGCACATTCCCGTAATGCAGGCCATGCCCCGCGTGTACGGTCAGCCCGGCCGCCATGCCGAGTCGAACCGACGTTTCGATGCGCTCCAGCTCCACCCGCTGGGCCGCACCGGGCGGCGCGTCGGCAAAGCGCCCGGTGTGTATTTCGATACAAGGCGCGCCGACGGCGGCGGCCGCCTCGATCTGCTCCGGCACCGCATCGATAAACAGCGACACGCGGATACCGGCCGCAGCAAGCCGCGCACAGGCTGCTCGCATACGCGGCAGCTGGCCGGCAACATCCAGCCCGCCCTCGGTGGTGAGTTCTTCCCGGCGTTCCGGCACCAGGCAGCAATCCGCGGGCCGGATCCGCTCGGCAAAGGCGAGCATTTCGTCGGTAACCGCCATTTCCAGGTTCATGCGCGTGACCAGCCGCTCACGTAACGTAACAACATCTCTATCCTGGATGTGGCGCCGGTCCTCCCGCAGGTGCAACGTGATACTGTCCGCGCCGGAGCGCTCGCACAGCAGCGCAGCCGCAACCGGGTCCGGGTAGGGAGTCCCGCGCGCCTGGCGCAGGGTTGCAATGTGATCAATATTCACGCCCAGCAACATGTCTGACCTGTCCTCCGGATTAACCGGGCTGCCCGCCCTCGCCAGCCACCACATCGTGCAAACCGGTGCGCGTAAGCGATGACAGCTGACGCGAAACCATGCGCGTCTTCAGCGGGCGCGCACCAAGATATACGGCCAGTGCCGCGCGCATCAGCGCCTTGGCTTCACGACAGGCATGCGTACTGTCCAGTTGTTCATCG
>CAJQOV010000177.1 GCA_905480065.1 uncultured Gammaproteobacteria bacterium
CCGAGCGCAACCGTTCGGAGAGAGTATTGCGCTCCACCCTGGCCGAGAACGCGCTGCTTCGCGAAGAACTTGAACTTGAACGTGACTACCTTCGCGAGGAGGTAAATGTTGCGCTGAATTTTGGCCGCATTGTTGGCAAGAGTCCGGCACTGCAACACATGCTGGCGCAAGTTGAAGCGGTCGCACAAACCCCCGCAAACGTTCTCGTACTGGGTGAATCCGGCGTTGGCAAGGAATTGGTAGCGCGCGAAATTCACACACGAAGTCCGCGCTCCGAGGCACCCCTGGTGAAGGTCAATTGTGCGTCGATTCCGAAGGAGTTATTTGAAAGTGAATTTTTCGGTCACGTGAAAGGTGCTTTTACCGGCGCGCACCGTGATCGGGTTGGCCGATTTCAACTTGCAGATAACGGCACGCTATTTCTTGACGAGATCGGTGAGATTCCGCTGGAATTGCAGGGCAAGTTATTGCGGGTTCTGCAGGAAAGTGAATTCGAGAGAGTAGGCGACGACATCACCAGGTCCGTCGATGTGCGGGTAATTGCCGCCACCAACAGGAACCTGGAGGAGCTGGTCCTGGCTGGTGAATTTCGAGAAGATCTGTTCTATCGCATCAGCGTGTTTCCGATCGAAGTACCGCCATTACGGAAAAGGACCGACGATGTAGTCCAGCTTGCGCAGCATTTTCTGCAGCAAACCTGCAAGGACTTCGGTCGGGAAGTGCTAAGCCTGACCCGCGCACAGACCAGCAACCTCAATGCGTATAACTGGCCGGGAAATATTCGCGAGCTGAAGAATCTGGTGCAGCGGTTGCTGATTCTGGGGAGCGGAGATGAAATCGGCGTGGATGAGATAGATCATGCTATCAGCGCCCAGCAGCAAGCGGGCACAGAAGGAAAGCCGGGGCCGGCCCTCCCCTACGATTTGCCGCTGCGCGAGGCGCGCGAGCAGTTTGAGTACAACTACCTGCTGCATCAGCTTGAAGCTGCCGGTGGCAGTATCGGCAAGCTTTCAAAGCAGGTTGGCATGGAACGTACGCACCTGTACCGCAAGCTGCGCGCACTTGGTATTGATCACAAGAAAGTCACCGAGTAAGCGGTGATCGGTAAACGCACGGCGTAGGCCGAACGGGAAATATTCGACAAATGAAAATCATTATTCTCGGCGCTGGTCAGGTAGGTGCTTCGGTGGCCGGCAATCTCGCCAGCGAGGCGAACGACATTACCGTGATTGACGATAATGCGGCGGTACTGCATGACCTGCAGGACCGTCTCGACATCAGAACCGTGACCGGGCATGCATCACATCCGGATATCCTGATGCAGGCCGGTGCAGATGACGCCGACATGATAATCGCGGTTACGCGCAGCGACGAAACCAACATGGTTGCATGCCAGGTAGCATACTCGCTGTTCCGTACGCCGACCAAGATAGCGCGGGTACGTTCGATAGAGTACCTGCGGCATCCCAAGCTGTTTTCCCAGGAAGCCCTTCCCGTCGACGTAATTATCAGTCCCGAACAACTGGTAACCGACTACATCGAGCGCCTGATTGAATATCCCGGTGCGTTGCAGGTGCTGGATTTTGCCGGCGGACGTGTGCAGCTGGTGGCGGTGCGTGCATTTTACGGCGGCCCGCTGGTCGGTCACGAGCTGCAGGATATCAAGAAACACATGCCGGGTATCGAGGCACGCGTTGCCGCTATATTTCGGCGTGGCAAGCCGATTACACCGGAAGGCGACACCATAATTGAAGCGGATGACGAGGTGTTCTTCGTCGCGGCAAGCAAGCATATCCGCGCAGTAATGAGCGAACTGCGCAAGCTCGACAAGCCGGTCAAGCGCATCATCATTGCCGGTGGTGGAAATATCGGCATGCGCCTGGCTGCCGCAATCGAGGAGCAGTACAAGGTCACCATTATTGAACACAATACCAAGCGCGCGAAGCTGCTCTCCGAAAAACTGAATCGCACAATTGTGCTGCTGGGTGATGCGGCCGATGAAGATCTGTTGCTGGATGAGAACATCGAGAATACGGATGTATTCTGCGCGCTCACCAATGACGAAGAAGCGAATATCCTGTCCGCCATGCTGGCCAAGCGCCTTGGCGCTCGCAAGGTTATGTCACTGATCAATCGTGAATCCTATGTGAACCTGGTGCAGAGCGATACTATTGATGTGGCTATTTCGCCGCAGCAGGCCACCATAGGCAGCCTGCTGACGCACGTCAGGCGGGGCGATGTTGTTATGGTGCACTCGTTGCGCAAGGGTGCAGCGGAAGCGATCGAGGCAGTGGCGCACGGGAGTCGCGACAATTCCACAGTGGTAGGTCGCATGATAGGTGAAATCAAGTTGCCTACAGGCACAACGATTGGTGCGGTCGTTCGTGGTGAGGAAGTAATCATTGCGCATCACGATACCGTGATTGAAACCGATGATCATGTCATCCTGTTCCTGTCCGACAAGAAATCCATAGCGCGGGTCGAGAGGTTGTTCCAGGTCGGGGTGACATTTTTCTGATATGCGCATGGCAACTCCCTTCGCAGCCTGAACATGCACCTGTTATCCATACAACGACTGCTCGGGCTGCTTTTGATGTTGTTCAGCGTGACCATGCTGCCTCCGGCGCTGGTATCTGTGTGGTACCAGGACGGTCAGATGCCGGTTTTCCTTGCCGCGTTGGGGGCGGTGCTGGCGCTGGGTTTTCTGTTGTGGCTGCCAGTGCATCGTCAGCGGCACGAATTCCGTGTGCGGGATGGTTTTCTGATAGTGGTGTTGTTCTGGCTGGTGCTGGGACTGGCGGGTGCAATTCCATTCCTGTTTTCCGATACCCCGCAAATGTCGTTGACGGATTCCGTGTTTGAATCCTTCTCCGGCCTGACCACCACTGGAGCAACGGTGTTAACCGGGCTCGATGAACTGCCCAGATCCATTCTGTTTTACCGGCAGCAACTGCAGTGGCTAGGTGGCATGGGAATTATCGTACTCGCGGTTGCCATCATGCCAATGCTCGGTGTCGGTGGAATGCAATTGTATCGGGCAGAAACGCCGGGCCCCCTGAAGGACAACAAGCTGACTCCGCGCATAACCGAAACTGCCAAGGCGCTCTGGTATATCTATCTTGCGCTGACTGTTTTGTGTGCCTTGTTTTACCTGATCGCAGGTATGGGGCCTTTCGATGCGATTACGCACAGTTTTTCCACCATAGCAATTGGCGGTTTCTCTACGCATGATTTGAGTATCGGTTATTTTCACAGCTCCGCGATTGAAATGGTCGCCGTTGTATTCATGCTGCTGGCCGGTATGAACTTTGCCCTCCACTTTGTTGCCTGGCGATCACTCAGCTTGGTGCCCTATTTACGTGACCCGGAACTGAAGGCATATCTTGGCGTGCTGTTGCTGGTAACCATGATCACGGTCTGCTACCTGTACTACACGGACACATTCGTCTTCTTCAGCGAGGCAATGCACGCCGGATTGTTTCAGGCCGTATCGATCGGGACCACAACCGGTTTTACCACTGCGGATTATTTTATGTGGCCGGGTTTCCTGCCGGTATTGCTGTTGTTTGTCAGCTTTATCGGTGGTTGCACCGGATCTACCGGCGGCGGAATGAAAGTAATTCGTTTTCTGCTGTTGCTCAAGCAGGGACATCGCGAAATGACCAGGTTGATACATCCGAGTGCGCAAATCCCGGTCAAGGTTGGTGGCAAGACCATGCCCGATCGCGTGGTAAATGCAGTGTGGGGTTTTTTCGCTGCATATGTCGGCAGCTTCGTTATTATCATGCTGTACCTGATGGCCACCGGTCTTGACCAGATCACCGCATTCTCCGCGGTCGCTGCATGCATGAACAACCTGGGCCCGGGGCTGGGCAGTGTCGGTACCAACTATGTTGATATCAATGCACCTGCCAAGTGGGCGTTGTCATTTGCCATGATGCTTGGCCGCCTGGAAGTATTCACTCTCATGCTGCTGTTTATGCCGGGGTTCTGGAGACGCTGACCGGTATGAATATGATCAGCAAACTGCAGGCAATGCTTGAGGCCGGACAGGATAATGCGCTGCTGCGCTTCACCCTTGGCAGCCAGTTGCTCAAGCTGGGCGAGCAGCAAGCTGCCATTCAGCATTTGAGGGCTGCTGTATTGCATGACCCGGGTTATTCCGCGGCGTGGAAAACACTTGGCAAGGCATTGCAGGAATCCGGGGATTACGCTGCTGCAAGGGATGTCTATTTACAGGGTATCGAGGCAGCCGGTCGCAAGGGGGATATGCAGGCAGCCAGAGAGATGAGTGTGTTCCTGCGACGCACCGAAAAGGCGCTGGCCGATAGCGATTGACCCGGAACTAGTAAAAAGCTGATTCCCCTTGCGGCCGGGTACGAAATCTTCTGTAGCCCCACTGGTACTGCGCCGGGCACTCCCTGATGCATTGTTCCACCGCGAGATTGATGCCGGTTGCCGATGTCTCCAGGTCTTTCGCGTAGACATCCTGTGGTGGTTGACGGAAGTGCAGTGTATATCCGCGCCCCCACGACAGGCGTTCACACCAGACGAAAATCACCGGTGCATGGCTTTTTGCCGTCAGCCGTGACAGGAATACCATGGTGAATGCCGGTATCCCGAAGAAGGGCGCAAAAACACCGCTGCCAGCCTGGGGTTCCTGGTCAGGCAGCATCGCTACTGTGCCGCCTTCTTCCAGCGTTTTGTACAGGGTGCGAATCCCTCTCGCGTTGGCGGGTACATAGTTTCCACCGGCCCGGCTTCTGGCGTGATTCACCAGTTCCTCGAGCCCGGTCATGCGCAACGGCCGGTACAGGCAGGTGATGTTAAAGCGTGCTGCGCAGTACAGTCCGGCTGCCTCCCATGCACCGAGATGGGGTGTTGCCAGTATTGCACCGGCGCCTGATGCGATTGCCTGCTCGATGTACTCCACTCCATCTACCTGACGAATCAACCGTAACACGGCAGGTGCCGGTCGTAGCCACAGTGCGCCGGTTTCGAAAATCGTTTTCCCGGTTTCCTGCAGAGTGCAGCGCACCAGCCGCCGTTGTTGGGCGGGTGTGCTCTCGGGCAGGCACAGGGCAATATTTTTTTTGCTAATCGCGCGCAGGCGATTGGGAAGCAGCCACAGTGCCAGTCCCAGCAAATTACCCAGCATATGGATAACCGGGAGGGGCAATAGCGCGCAAAAGTGCAGAAAAATCCTGATTATGAAGATTTTCATGTTGTAAATTCTGATCTATTCCACAAAAAGTAATTAAATAGCAAAAAAATATATAAATATATCCACATATACAATTAATAAATAATTGTGTGGATATAATTAAAATATCACGCAATATATGAACAAATAATTGAGTATTATTGCCAAATAGTTCAATTATATGGTCTTGAGTGGTAAATAAATCCATATTTGAGGCCTGAATCCTTTACGCGTACCGAACCGGCTTGCCGGGCCCGGCGATCACTTCATGCCTCGTCATCAAGATACCAGTGTCTTCGGGTTGCGTGAGTAGTATTTGCCTCGCCCTGATTATGGCTGGAGAATGGGCAGCCTGAAGTTTGTCGGCTGGGCTACCGGAGCGGAACAATGACAAAGCAGGTGCAGACAGTTTCACCCACCAAGGCCTGGGAAATTATCAGCAACAACCAGCGAGCGGTGTTGATTGATGTACGCTCCAGCATGGAATACCTGTTCGTTGGGCATCCGTCCGGCAGCATCCATGTACCGTGGATTGACGCGCCTGAATGGACGGTAAACCCCTCCCACTTCATCACCGAGGTACGCAAGGTCATGCTCGGTGGCATCGGCCTCGGGGCGGCGGGGGAGGATGCACCGGTTGTGCTGATTTGCCGTAGCGGCAAGCGTTCGCTGGAGGCCGGCAAGCTGTTGATAGAAAAGGGTTTCAATGAGGTTTACAACATCAGTGAAGGATTCGAAGGCGAGCTGGACGAACACCATCACCGCAGTACCAGCGGTGGCTGGCGCTTCCATGGTCTGCCCTGGGAGCAGTGCTAGGGTCCGATGCATATCTTGCTGTTTGACCGGATATCAACGGCTTAATATACTTGGTACGCTTATAATAACTGCTGAATTGCAGGATTCATGAAGACTTGGTACGGCCTGTCTCGCACCGTAACTGAAATCATCACTAACCATAACGCTGAGTCAATCAGCATGACACGATCCATTCCTCGACATCCTGAGAGGGTGTGGGGTGTCTATTTTGAGGAGTAATAACCATGTCAACACCCGCAGAGAATGTACCAGGCAATGCACAGCTGGATGCCTGGCTGGACAAGAAGCTGGACGAGTTATTGCCGAAGAAGCTGGAAGAGATCGATGCCAGGCGCACGCCGTCGATGTCGATCATCGCCACC
>CAJQOV010000178.1 GCA_905480065.1 uncultured Gammaproteobacteria bacterium
AGGTAGTCCGTGGTCTGCCCCCAGCGCTCCCGGGCAATTTCATCGCCACGGAAGGCCAGCACGCCCACCGTAACCGGCACACTGGCGGGCTCGGCAACCGGGGGGCCGGACCAGCCGAGCAGCACCAGGAGGAAGACAATGAGACTGAATCGGTTCAAGGCATGGACTCTCATGCAACATGCGAATACAAACTGCAACGGTTCTGCAGCAGACAGCGAACGGTTGCCGAAGACATCAGGCCAAGATAGCAGTTACGCTGCGGGATTAGCAACCGGGCCGCTGCCGTGCAGCTGCGCAACGGCCGGTTCTGGCAAACCCGGATTCCCGCTCCCTGCCTGCGCAGGGACGTGCCGCGCAGGCGGGGATCCACTGGATGATTCGCTGCGCCCACCCTGCAGGCACCGTTGGGCGTTCCACGCTCTACATCCCGTCAGACATGCTCTGAATAGAATCCGCCAATAGCCGCCGCCTGATGTACCAAAGACCAATATACGGCGCCTGCGCGCACTCCTATCCTGACTACAGTGGCAACCCTAACAAGAACAAGCCACTCCCCCTTACGGCAGGTTTGCCGGAGTGGCAACAGGAAATGAAAAACGGAACAGTGACATGAACGGGTCAAAACGAAAAAACCGGGAACGCCGCTGCTACGCCAAGGTTTCCGTCTTCCCGGTCGCCGACCGCAAGGGTTGCATGGTGCTGTTCAATCGCAGCTATCGTGCAGATCGCCGCCTGAACAACCTCAAGGTAGAGGAACTCCAGGTAGAAGAACTGGCGTACGATCCGGAGCAGGAGTAGCCGAAGCGAATGCAGTGACCGGGCGCATGGCGGCTACCGATCATGCGTTTAGCATCAACCCTGGCGCGCTGCGCCGGACCCACCGACACGACAAAACCTTTCGGACCGGCCGGCGTTATTGCGGTGGTGTGCCGCTCGAGTGGATGTGCACATCGCGCTGCGGGAACGGGATGCTGATCCCGGCCTCGCGGAACGCCGTGTCGATCGCGATGTTCATATCACTGATGGTTTCCAGCATGCGGTCGATCTGGCGAATAAAGCATCGCAGCTCGAACAGCAGGGCACTGTCCCCGAACGACCGGAACAATACCTTGGGTGGCGAGATACCGGGCTGGTTTTTCAGCACCAGCGGGTGGGAATTGGCGATTTCCAGCAGGATATCCATCACCTGCTGCACACTGGAACCATAGGCGACACCGATCGGCACGGTGATCCGTCCCCACGGGTCGTTCAGCATCAGGTTCGACACCTTGTTGGAGATCAGTTCCGAGTTCGGCACGATCACATCCGCGCGGTCAAAGGTCTCGATCTGCGTCGAGCGGATACTGATCTTGCGCACGTAGCCCTGCGTGTCACCGACCACCACCCAGTCGCCGGTGCGTACCGGCCGTTCGAATAACAGGATGAGACCGGAGACGAAATTGTTGACCACGTTTTGCAGGCCAAAACCGATACCCACCGACAGCGCACCGACAATCAGCGCCAGATTGGCGTAGCTGATCCCCGCCACGCCCACCGCGATCAACAGGGTCAGCAACACACCGATATATCCGCTGATAGTGACGATTGCCTCGCGGCCGCCACGATCGAGCCGTGTGCGCCGTACCAGCTCCGGCACCACCTTCAGTTTCAGCCAGCGTGACAGGCTCATGCCGATGGCCAGCACGACAATCGCACCCAGCAACTGCGCCGGTGCAAAGTGCAGCGAGCCGACATCGAAGCCAGTGGTGACACGATCGATCACCAGGCTCACGCTCTGGTCGGACAGCCCCCACGACCACAGCACCCAGAGCAGGAAGCACGACCACACTGCCAGGCTGGTCAACAGTCGGACCCAGATCAGCCCGGGAATCTTCTCCTCCGGCTTCAGATCCAGCCACCCGCGCACTGCGCGCTGCCAGCGGTGTTTGCCCTCATCGAGACCGTCATAGCTGCGGGTAAACATCCGGCTGATCGCGCTGTACACAATGAAGCCCGCCGCGGTACCGCTCAGTCCCACCAGCAGGTATTCCGACAGGTTGCGATAACCAAGCGTCTCGGACATGGCGATGGTAATCATCGACAGGAAGTTCAGCACGCGTACGCCACGGGTGCCGACCAGGCCCGGCACACGGCCGAGGATCACGCCAGACCAGACCAGGCCGAGCGCCATCAGCCAGATCAGCGCGGTGCGCAGAAAAATGTAATGCGTGCCCGGCAGGCCGATCACGGCGTCGGCCGACAACAGTAACCAGCCGGACAGGAACAGCGCCGAGAGGATGCGTACCCAGCGCCCCAGCACCACGGCATCATGCTTGTCCATTCCGTTGCGGATACGGCCGCTCAGCCAGGTGTCAACGATTACGCCGGCACCCAGCCACACCACCACGGCAAGTGCGACGCTGGCAATGAGTATCGGCGGCCACTCCGGCAACAGCGCAGCAAACCACAGAAATGCACCGCCGGCCGGTAACAGTGCGGGCAGCACCGAAACCACGCTGCGCGCAATATCCGTCTGCAGGGAACGCGCCTGCCAGAAGCGGCGTAACAGCAACCCGGCTGCAAACAGCAACACGACCAGCGCTATGGTCAGACCACGAAACAGATTATCGAGCCGGTCCCAGCCACTACCGGCCGACAGCAGGCCGGTTACCAGCCGCGACCAGGCTACCGGATCGGTGATCACCGCATCCAGCACATGCCAGGTTGGCTGTTGCCGGGTCAATACACGTGCCGTCAGTGCCGCCTTTTCCCGATCGATGATAAGGTCAAACAGTTCCTCACCCTGCTGGGCGACCTGTTCGCATTCTGCGCGTCGTCCGTTGGCCTGCTGTAACTGGCGTTCCAGGTCACGGCGCAGGCGCGCGACCTCGGCGGTCTCACCAGTGCCGGCATCACCCAGTGCCGTGATGCGGGCACTAACCGTATTGATGTTTGCCGTTTCCGTGGCGACACAATCGCGCGCCTTGCTGCGCACTGGCAGGATGAAATTCTTGTAGCTGGCAAAGCGGCGTTGCGCCAGCTGCATCGGCTCCGCGTCTTTCAGGTGCCGGTCGATCTCGTCAAGCCGGGTACGCGCCTCTCCGATCCATACAGGAACACCTTCGACGTCGGCCGCCAGCACCGGAACCGCGCCGGTCAGCAGCACCAGCAGGAGAATAATTCTCTGCAGAGACATCTCAGATCACCTCGCCTTGCGCCGGCGTGCGCACGTCATGTGGCGACTGCACCGGACTGCGGGTCGGGCAAGGTTTTGTATTGCGTGAAATATTGGCTATTTTCACCGGGCTTTACCTGTTTCAGCCAAAGACCTGGCCGGAGTCAACGGCCAGCGCCGGTTCATGGCGGTTCGGCCCGGCAGCATGCGCAAACGTGCAGTCTCAGGCGCGCACAACGGGTGCATCATACCCAGTCACGGCTGCGGAAGTAGAACCACAGCGCGATGCCGGTCACCAGCAGCCCAACCACCACCAGCGCGAATGCAAGCGGGTTCTCCGCACCCGGTATCCCGCCCACGTTGATGCCCAGCAGGCCGGTCAGGAAGGACAGCGGCAGGAAGATCGCCGCGATGATCGACAGCAGGAACATGCGCGTGTTGGTTTGTTCCGCCATCTGGCTGGCGAGCGACTCCTGCCCGACCGCGGCGCGCTCGCGGGCTGCATCGAGGTCTTCCACGATGCGCGTCTGGCGGTCGTACTCCTCGCGCAATTGCAGGCGATCCTGTTCGCTGAAAATCGGAGAGATATCAGCGGCCAGCCGGTTGAGCGCCTCGCGCTGCGGTGCCAGGAAGCGCCGCAGCGCAATTGCCTGCCGGCGTATTTCGGCCAGCTGTTTGCGTTGTACCGGGATCGAATCCAGCTGGCGCGGCTCTTCCAGGGCATCGATGTGTTCATAGATCACCTCGACCACGTGATCGATGCGATCCAGCATGCTGTCCACCATCATAGCCAGGAATTCGCCGCTGCTGTGCGGTCCCTTGCCGGCAGCCAGGGCGGCACGCAGGTCATCCATGGATACCAGCCGGCGCTGCCGCAGCGAGATGATGCGATGTTGACCGACCCACAGGCGGGCGCTGACCATGTCATCTGGCTCGGCCCCGGGGTTCAGGTTGACGGCGCGCAGGAATAACATCAGGCCACCGTCAGCCGGCACCACGCGCGGGCGGGTTTCAGCCTGGATGAGTGCCGCCACGGTCAGTTCCGACAACCCGCTCTGCGTATGGAGCCAGTCCTGTACCGGCGGACTGGAGTAATCGAAATGCCTCCACAGGACCTGGCCGGCGCCCGGCTCCGCCGCAGGCAGATCATCCCAGTCCAGCTGCCGGCCGTCCCCCTTGCCATCGTGCAACCAGGCACAGATCAGACCAGGCATTAAAGGGGTCGGTGTCATTTATTGAGTATCTTGAATAAAGTGGTCTGAATAAAGGGGTCGGTGTCATTTATTGGTGAAGAATAAGAATAAAGGGGTCGGTGTCGTTTATTGGGAATAAGAATAAAGGGGTCGGTGTCATTTATTGGTGAATAAAGGAATAGAGGGGTCGGTGTCACAGCTGTCCCATATACTTCCTCTCCCTCCGGGACGACTGCATGGATGCAGGAGGTAGAGTAATGCATGGAGCAATTACCGAGAGGGTTGGGGTGAGGGGACCAAATCGAACCAACTACCTGATTTTCTATCCCCTCATCCTGTCCTTCTCCCGGAGGGAGAAGGGACGTAATGTTTATACAGTGGTATATAGCTTTCATGTCCGAATAAAGAGCCGGAATAAAGGGGTCGGTGTCATTTATTGGGAATAAAGGGAATAAAGGGGTCGGTGTCATTTATTGAGTATCTTCGCAGAATTCGTCTTGCCTGGCCTGCCGCGCCCGGCCCGTCCGACACGGCGCCCCAAGGTGCACTCAACTGCTTTCCTGAATCGGTCATTGCCAAGCGGCACTCCATATTGTGCGGAATCACGAATTGCCTTCAGCACGCTATCATCCATATCGATGTCGAACATACCACGGTAGGCCGCGCAGCGTAATTCAGCAGTCGCGCCCAGCGCATCCCTGGCTCCGTGCGAGTACAACATTTCACTGGTTTCTCCGCAAGCGTTATAGCGATAACTGGACCAGGGATACTCTGCAGGATGCGTAACCATACCCGCCCGCACCGGGTTCAGCTCGATGTACCGGCAACAGGCCAGCACGTAGCGCTCGGACGACACCACGTTGCCCTTGTGCCGCCCCTCCCACAGGGTGCCCGTCCGCTGACGAGACTGATTGATATAGCGGACATAACGCCGGCCAACAGACTGAATTACCCTGGGTATTGACATCCCGTCCAGTGGTGTCAACAAGAGATGAGCGTGATTGGTCATCAACACATAGGCATGAATCGCGCACCCATAGCGGACCGAGGCATCACCAAGACACTCCAGGTAGAACCGGTAGTCATCCTCACAGAAGAAACAGGGTTGGCGATTATTGCCACGCTGTATGACATGCGCGGGGATACCGGGAAGGTAATGGCGCGGCTTGCGCGGCATCGATGACTCCTGCTTCGTTCAACACCAGGAAAACCGAGGCACAAGGTATTGCAATGCATGGCAAGCATCTGCAAGCAAATTGCGGTAAATCTTGTCAGCACGCGCCGAATAAAAAAGGGGTCGGTGTCATTTATTGAATAGCTGTAGCAGAGGTCGGTTACCAGAGATCGATTAAATGACACCGACCCCTTTTATTGATCCCCCTGACTGCGCTCGCTTATGGCCACTCACGCTGCCTGCGTGTCTGTTGTGTCTGCACTGCGTATGTCATGCACCGCCTTGTCAACAATCTCGAATTCCGTATCAAACCGGTAGCTCCGGTATTCGGCCATGCCGATTTCCAGTGCCTCGACTTCCGGCACGGTGAGCATTTCCAGTTCCATTACCAGCGCCCGCAGGGTATTGCCATGTGCCACCACCAGCACATTCCGGCCGGCCAGCAGTTGCGGACGGATCATCCGGGTGAAGTACGCCGCTACACGGTGGCGCGTCTCTTGCAGACTTTCGCCGGACGGCAATCGTTCGGGATTCACATCCGCGTACAGGGGGTCGTGCACCGGGTGTGCCGGATCGGATCTGGATAATTGCGGCGGGCGCTCGGCATAACCACGCCGCCAGCGTGCCAGCTTGTCCTCGCCCTGTTCGGCGCTGACGATGAGCCGGTACGCACCCTGCAGGCTGCCGTAATGACGCTCGTTGAGCTCCCAGGCCGTGGTAACCGGTAACGCGTGCCCGGGCAATTCCTGCTGGAGCAGCGCCAGTGTAGCTTTGGCGCGTTGCAGTCGTGACACGAAGGCAGCGCCAATGGCTATACCGGTCGTGGCAATGGCACGCCCGGTGGCGCGCGCCTGTGTCCTGCCTGCCTGGCTCAGTGGCACATCCACCCAGCCGGTAAAGCGCTGCTCTGCATTCCAGCAGCTCTCGGCATGACGCACCAGCAGCAGCTGGCCGTGTTCTCGCACATACCGGGAAAGTGTTTTCATGACCTGAAGATAGCGCCGGGATTCCCATACATCCAATAAATTGTTATAAAGAGGTCAATTGCCATTGGCTATCAGACCAGGAAGTAACCACGTGACCCTGACTGAACTGAAATACATTGTTGCGGTGGCCCGCGAACGGCATTTCGGTCGCGCGGCGAAGTCCTGCTTTGTCAGCCAGCCCACGCTCAGCATCGCGATCAAGAAGCTCGAAGATGAACTCGGCGTGCAACTTTTCGAGCGGCAGGCCGGTGAAATCACCGTCACGCCAGCCGGAGAGCAAGTCATTGCACAGGCCCAGCGCACCCTGGAAGCGGCGGAAGGCGTAAGACACGCAGCCCAGCAGGGCAGAAACCAGCTGTCCGGACCGATCCGGCTCGGCGCCATCTTCACCATCGGACCCTACCTGTTCCCGGAACTGATCCCGCACCTGCGCAAGCTGGCACCGGACATGCCGCTGGTGATTGAAGAAAACTACACCTCGGTACTGGCCGAGCAACTGCGGCGGGGCGAACTGGATGTCGCCATCCTGGCGTTGCCATTCACCGGCCAGGGACTGGTCACCCTGCCGCTGTACGAGGAACCATTCGTGGTGCTGATGCCGGCCGCGCACCCGCTGACCCAGCGCAAGACGATCAAGTCGGCTCAGCTGGAAAGCGAGACCGTATTGCTGCTCGGCGCCGGTCACTGCTTCCGTGACCAGGTGCTGGAGGCCTGCCCCGCTTGCATCCCCAAGCCGGGCCTGGAAGGCGGCCTGTCCAACAGCTTCGTCGGCAGTTCACTGGAGACCATTCGCCACATGGTGGTATCCGGTCTTGGCATCACCGTGCTGCCCTGCACGGCGGCCGGCGCAGACCGTTACTCACAGCGACTGCTGGCGATCCGTCGCTTCAGCAGCCCGTTGCCGAGCCGTACGGTAGCACTGGCCTGGCGGGTATCCTTCCCGCGCCCGAAAGTGATCGACGCAATCAGCGCAGCGGTTGCCGCCTGTAACCTGAGTTGCGTAAAACCACTGCGCAGAAAAGGGGTCGGCAGAAAATAAAGGGGTCGGTGTCATTAAT
>CAJQOV010000179.1 GCA_905480065.1 uncultured Gammaproteobacteria bacterium
GCTGACCATGTACTCGATGGCGGCCTTCAGCTCGTCATCCGAGCAGGCCATACACAAGCCCTTGGGCGGCATTGCATTCAGGCCCGCCGTGACATGGGTAAACAGGGTGTCCATGCCCTGTGCGATACGCGGTGCCCAGGCCGCAACATCACCCAGCTTGGGGGCGCCGGCAGCGCCACTGGCATGGCATCCCACACACGCGCCGTTGTAGACCTGGTCGCCCGTTTTCGGCTCCGCCGCCACTGTCGCAGCGGCCACGACCGGTGCCGGCTCCGGCGCAGATTCTCCGGCCACACGCACCTGGCCAACCGGCTTGATGTTTTCGACAACCAGCTCATCCGGCTTGTACTCTGCCATGTCACTGGTCAGGTTGCTGGCGATGATCACCAGTATGATCGCCAGTACGGCCAAACCGCCCATGATGGCAAAAAAGGTGGAATAGAACTGTTTATCCTGACTCAAGGTACTCTCCTGATCGTGTTTGTTGCGAAACTGGCCACCACGCGGGCAGCCGGATGCCGCGGGATTATACTGGAAAGGGTATGGGCGGGAAATTCCCGCGAATGTCTCCCATCCCTGCACAACAGGCATAGACCGAATCTGGCTGCAGCGGTATCCTGTCGCCCACTCCCGATCCTCCGTAACCCGTACCGGGCAGGGGCATTGACTGTCCTTCCGGGGTCAGTTGCAGAATCGGGTAAAGCGCCCGTAGCTCAGTTGGATAGAGTGTCGGTTTCCGAAACCGAAGGTCACAGGTTCGATTCCTGTCGGGCGCGCCATATTAGAAGGCCGGATCGAATGAGTACCGGTCTGCTTCAAAACACCGCTGGCAGCAAGCGAGCGCTGCAACAGGCTCATCCAGCCAGCGGATCCTGCTGTAGCTGATGTACATGGACGAGCATATGTCGCGGCCGGCAAGGATGCCGTCAACCACGGCTTGCACAGTGGCGGACCCCGGAAGCGCGGGCAGACTACTTGAAGCGAGTGGGGCTGCCGTGTTGCATAGTGCGCTTGTTACATCCGCGGACTTGCGGGCCGCGCCATGATCTACATAAGCTAATGTATTAATGAATAAATTTATCCCACCCCTGTATATATGATTGACCATATATATGTTCAGGCATATATTACTGGCATGAATCCGGATACCGGCACGTTGTTCCTGATGCTTGCTGACGAAACACGCCTGCGCGCCCTGATGCTGCTGTCCGCAGAACAAGAGTTGTGTGTTCGCGAGCTGACCCATGCGCTGAATGTGTCCCAGCCGAAGATATCACGCCACCTGGCCTTGCTGCGCGATACCGGTTTACTGCAGGCGCGGCGTGAAGGCCAGTGGATGTACTACCATATCCGGCAGGATCTGCCGGACTGGATCGGCAACATCCTGTACCACATGCTGCTCGGCAACAGCGGCGTAGAGCCGTTCAGGGCCGATCGCATGGCCCTGAAAAACATGGTCAATCGCCCGGGCGCCAGCAACAGCGCCGCGGAAATTGTCAGCCATTTTCGCTGAACCATGAATATCCTGTTTCTCTGCACCGGTAACTCCTGCCGCTCACAAATTGCCGAAGGCTGGGCGCAACACTTCGCGCACGGGAAACACACGATCCAGTCGGCCGGTATCGAGGCACATGGCAAAAACCCGCGCGCCATCGCCGTGATGCAGGAGGTCGGAATCGACATTTCCTCCCAGGAGTCCACCCGCGTGAGTGACGAAATGCTGGCGGCGGCGGATATCGTGGTCACCGTGTGCGGCCATGCCGATGAACACTGTCCCGCGCTGCCGCCCGGCATACAGAAAATGCACTGGCCGCTGCCTGATCCGGCACAGGCCAGCGGCACTGAAGCGGAGATCATGCGGGTATTCCGCGCCAGCCGTGACGACATCCGGGAGCGGGTCGCAGACTTGCTGGCAAGTTTGTCGGCAGCATAGGGAATCAACAGCGGCAGGATAATATCCTGCTGCCGGAGAGCGCCAGTGACAGGTGGAGCATGAATCTGTTTGAACGTTACCTGAGCCTGTGGGTACTGGCCTGCATCGCCCTCGGCATCACCCTGGGGCAATGGCTGCCGCAGGTCTTTGCGTGGCTGGGCGGCATGGAAGTGGCGCAGGTCAACCTGCCGGTAGCCGCACTGGTGTGGCTGATGATCCTGCCGATGCTGCTGAAGATCGATTTTCATGCCCTGCGCGAGGTACGCCAGCATGGGCGTGGCATCGCTGTCACACTGTTCGTCAACTGGGCGGTCAAACCCTTCTCGATGGCATTGCTGGCATGGCTGTTCATTCGCACGCTGTTTGCCAACTGGCTGCCGGCCGGGCAGATCGACAGCTACATCGCCGGCCTGATATTGCTGGCCAGTGCACCGTGCACGGCGATGGTATTTGTCTGGAGCAACCTGACCAACGGGCATCCCGGCTTTACCCTGTCGCAGGTGGCATTGAATGACCTGATCATGGTGTTTGCCTATGCGCCGATAGTTGCATTGTTGCTGGGCCTGGCCGCCATCACCGTACCCTGGGATACGTTACTGTTATCGGTACTGCTATATATCGTGCTGCCGGTACTGCTGGCCAGCATGTGGCGACGCCACATCGTCACCCGGCCATTGGGGACAGCGCAACTCGCCAACCTGCTGCGGGTATTGCAACCGGCTTCCATGGTCGCATTACTGATGACACTGGTGCTGTTGTTCGGCTTCCAGGGCCGGCAGATCCTTGACCAGCCATTGATCATCCTGCTGCTTGCCATACCGATTCTCATCCAGGTCTATTTCAATGCCGGACTGGCTTACCTGCTATGCCGCAAGCTGCGCGTTGCCCACCGGGTTGCCGCCCCCGCGGCCTTGATCGGTGCCAGCAATTTTTTCGAACTGGCAGTGGCAACCGCAATCAGCCTGTACGGCCTCGGTTCCGGCGCGGCGCTGGCCACCGTGGTTGGTGTGCTGGTCGAGGTTCCGGTAATGCTGTCCGTCGTTTATCTGGCCAATCAGACCCGCCACTGGTACCAGCAACCGGCCAGCGACTGATACAACAGCACGGCGCATGTGGCGTCGCCCGGCAACGCACGCGAGGGTTCAAACCAACCCGGAACGAACACCGGATGCACGCTAGTGAACGCGACAACTACATGTCACCGGGATGATCCTGCACGCATGCACAATGGCCGACTGGCAAGATCGCTGTCACCGCGGTGACAGCGATGCAGGTTGATTGTTAATCTGGATCAATTGCACGGCGCATTGTCGTTGCTACGCTGACAGGCACCATTTCGTCCGGAGGCTGCACGCATTGCGATCACTGTACTGCTTTCTCGGTTCCCTGCTGTCCAGTACTCGCGACCTGCTACCGATCGTACTGTGGTGGCGTTTTTCCAGGTCATCATCATTCAGCAGCCACTGCCGGAATTAGGGCGCATCCTCACCGGCCTGCTGCTGGTGATACTCGGACTGTCACTGTTCGTGCGCGGACTGGAGCAGGGCCTGTTCCCGATCGGCGAATCCCTCGCCTGGGCGTTCGCCAAACGTGGCAACCTGTCGTTATTGCTGACGTTTGCCTTTGCACTCGGGTTTGGCACCACCATCGCCGAACCGGCGCTTACCGCGATTGCACCCGAGGCCGCCACGGACGCCGCCGAGGGTGGCGTAATCGGACATGATGAATCAGCCATGCAGAACTACGCCACCGGGTTGCGCATCACCGTTGCGTTATCGGTCGGGCTCTCCATCCTGGTCGGGGTACTGCGCATCATTCGTGGCTGGCCGATTCAGCACCTCATCATCGGCGGCTACATCGGCGTGATCATCATGACCGCTTTCGCACCGCCGGAAATCATCGGCATTGCCTATGATTCCGGCGGCGTCACATTCTCGAAACCATCGCCGAGATTGGCAGCTTCGACGTTAACCCGGGCTGCGGAATTGCATTCCAGCTTGATGTCGAGGATGCCGTTGGCGTGATGCGCCAGGTAAGCCAGTTAAGCAAAGTCGTGGAGGACAGGATATGAACAATCCACAACCGGTACGGGTAAAACAGGTAATGACTGACCGCTATCAACTGGTCGATGGCCTGATGATGGTTGACCAGACCATTCGGCTGATGAAGGAAAGCGATGCGCAGGTACTGATAATCGACAAGCGCAACGAGAATGATGAATATGGCATCGTGCTGCTTTCCGACATTGCGCGCGCGGTTCTGTCCACGAACCGCGCACCGCAGCGGGTCAATGTCTATGAAGTCATGTCCAAGCCCGTTGTTGCTGTCGATCCGGAAATGGATATCAAGTACTGTGCACGCCTGTTTAACCGGCTCGCATTCAGTTATGCGCCGGTCATCGACAACGGCAAGGTGATCGGACTGGTTGGCTATGCAGAGCTGGCGCTGAACGGTCTAGTCCAGTAGTCGCAATACCTGCCGAACACTTTTGTTCAGCGCGGCACGCGTGAAATGCGCCTTGCCGAGTACCATCATGCCGGCCATCATGCCGGCAATTGCAGTAGCCATACTGCTTGCATCAACGTGTTGCGGCAATTCGCCCAGGCGTTTTGCCTTGCCCAGCCGGGATGCCAGTCCGGCGCGCAGGTCGTGAATCATTTGCGCCGTTGCATCGTTTGAAGCCGCCGTATGTTGTCCGCTTTCCAGCACGGACAGCACCACCAGGCAACCGCCCGGATACTTGTCGTCGAAGTGTATGTCGAGCGCGCCTTCCAGCAAGCGCCGCACCCCGGTACGGATATCCGGCGCAGTATCCAGCCGCGCAAACAGCACACTCATGATGGATTCCTTGTAACAGGCGAGCACACACTCGAAGATACCGCGCTTGTTGCCAAACGCATTGTAGATACTGGTGCGCCTGAGGCCCATGGCCTGCTCCAGGTCCTGAATGGAGGTTGCCTGGTAACCCTTTTCCCAGAACACCAGCATCGCGGCGTTCAATGCCTGCCGCTCGTCAAATTCACGCGTTCGTGCCATTCCAGCTCCACCATTCACCAGGGACGTAATATTATACCAAATGGTACATATTCACTTGACAATATCAGTATTTTTGCATATAGACTTGTTGTACTGTTCGGCTAATAGCAGCAAGCGCTACCCTGAATACCTGCGGCAGTGAATTACCCGCTGCCGGTCCTGAAAGCCCGCAACACCCTCACCCGACTTGCCAGTGGTGTGATGTGTAAAGCAGTAACCGGCGCCACGGATTCCGTCAGTGACATGCGGGCGTTTTGAACCCGGACCGGTTTCCGGTAACAGTTGCATATTCATGACCGAACAGCACTGAACCGTAATACACCGATTACAGGAGATGACCATGTCAACACCCGCAGAGAATGTACCAGGCAATGCACAGCTGGATGCCTGGCTGGACAAGAAGCTGGACGAGTTATTGCCGAAGAAGCTGGAAGAGATCGATGCCAGGCGCACGCCGTCGATGTCGATCATCGCCACC
>CAJQOV010000180.1 GCA_905480065.1 uncultured Gammaproteobacteria bacterium
CGCAAGGGGTTCGCATGAGCGAGTTTCACTTTCTGCGTCCGCTCTGGTTTGTGGCGCTGATCCCGGCACTGCTGTTGTTATTGCTGCTGTGGCGTCAACGCAGCCGCGGCGGTGAGTGGCAGCCGCTGGTGGCGCCGGCCCTGCTGGCACACCTGCTGCTCGAGACCGGGCAAACGGTGCGCCGCCTGCCGCTGCTGTTGCTGGGACTGGGCTGGTTGCTGGCGGTCGTGGCACTGGCCGGCCCGACCTGGCAGCGCCAGCCACAACCGGTGTTCAATGCCCCGGCCGACCGCGTGATCGTGCTGGATATGTCGCCGTCCATGGCCGCCACGGATGTGAAGCCGGACCGGCTGACGCGGGCGCGCTTCGTGATCCGCGATTTGTTGTCCGGCCTGCAGGAAGGCCATACCGCGCTGGTGGTATTCGGTGCCGAACCGCACGTGGTGGCGCCGCTGACCGACGACCGGGCAACCATCGAGGCACTGTTGCCGGCGCTGTCGGTGGATATCATCCCGGCACCCGGCGACCGGGCCGGGCCGGCGCTGCGCACGGCCGGCACCTTGCTGCAGCGCGTGGGCAGTACGCGCGGCACGGTACTGTTACTGAGTGACGGTTTCACCGACCCGGCCGACAGCCTCGATGCGGTCCGGCAGCTGCGCGGGCAGGGTGTGCAGGTTTCGGTGATCGGCGTGGGTACGGCGCAGGGTGCGCCGGTGCCGGCGGCCGGTGGCGGTTTCGACAGTACGGCGGACGGTGCGGTGCAGATGGCACGACTGGACGAGGCCGGGCTGGCTGCACTGGCGTCGGCCGGGGCCGGACGCTACCAGCGCAGCGACGCTGTCCAGCCGGATAGCTTGATTGAACAGACCGCCGGGCATGACCTGACACATGCGCAGCAACAGGACGGGCACGGCCTGGAGCGCTGGGTGGAGCAGGGACCATGGCTATTGTTGCCGTTACTGATCATCGCAGCGGCCGGGTTCCGCCGTGGCTGGCTGGGCGTGCTCGTGGTGCTGCTGTTGCCGCCACCACCGGCGCAGGCCTTCACCTGGCAGGATTTGTGGTTGCGGCCGGATCAGCAGGCCAGCCGCTTGCTGCAACAGGGCGACCCGAAAACGGCGGCGGAACGTTTCCAGGATCCGCACTGGCGCGCCACTGCCCGCTACCAGGCCGGCGACTATGCCGGCGCCGCCGAGGGGTTTGCCGGTGATCAACCCGACAGTGCCTACAACCGCGGCAACGCGCTGGCGCGGGACGGCCGCCTGCAGGAGGCGCTGGCGGCGTATGACGCCGCGCTGGAACGACAAGCCGACCATGCCGATGCGCGTTTCAACCGCGAACTGGTGGAACAACTGCTGCGCGAACAGCAGTCGCAGTCGGAGCAGTCCCCGCAGTCCGGGGCGCCACAGGACTCGCAGCAGGGCAATGAGTCGAAAGATCAGCAGGCGGGCAACGGCGCACAGGATCAGCAGCAGGGCAGTGAGTCGAAGGATCAGCCAGCGGGTAACGGTGCGCAGGATTCGCAGCAGGGCCAGTCGGAGCCGCCTGGCGGCAAGGACGACAGTGACAACGGGTCGCCGTCTGCCAGTCAAACGGCAGGCGATCCGCAAACCGGTGCCGATGCCAGGTCCGCCGATGAGCCGCCGCAGGCCGCGGATGCCGGCAACGACCCAGCAAAGCCTGCGGGTGCCAAACCGGAAGAAGGCGCCAGCGCAGAATCGAGAGCTGCCGCCACGCCGCCACCGCCCACGCAGGCAGATGCGGCACAGGACGGGCAAGACAAGGCGGCTGCGCAGGCCACTCCACCCGGCCAGCAGTCATCGCCGTCCGCAGGCGCCGATCAATCCGGACCGCAAGCGTCCGCCCCGGATGCTGCGCCACCCCGGGCCGACAGTGCGGCACAGGCCCGTGCCGACGTGGCGCCAAGCGCCGGGGAAGCTGCCGCAGCGGCGAGCGCGGCGGATCAGCCGGTGCAAAAAACCGAACAGGATATTGCCATGGAACAATGGCTGCGCCAGGTGCCGGATGATCCGGCCGGACTATTACGGCGCAAGTTCATGCTGGAACACCTGCGGCGACTCAAGGGGCAACCAACACCATGAAGACATCACGACTGCATTTTGTTTCGCTCTTATTGGCACTGTTGGCAACCACCGTGGCGGCCGCCGGCAGCGTCGATGCCTGGCTGGATCGCACGCAGATTGCGGAAGGCGAGACGGTACAGCTCACGCTGGAGGCGCAGGGCCAGCTGAATGGCGATCCCGACACCGCACCGCTGTTGCAGGACTTCGATATCCTCGGCCAGTCGACCGGCAGGCGCATGAGTATCGTCAATGGCCAGGCCGACTCCCGCACCACCTGGACCCTCGTGCTCCGTCCAAAGCATGGCGGGACGCTGACCATTCCCGCCGTGCGTGTCGGTTCTGCGCAGAGTTCACCGCTGTCGCTGCAGGTCTCCGCGGCGCCGGTGGCGCAAGCCGGCAGTGATGCGGACATCGTGGTGGAATCCGAACTCTCGACCAACACACCGTACCTGCAGGGACAGGTGCTCTACACGGTGCGGCTGCTGCACGCGGTGCCGCTCAAGTCCGGACAGCTCAGTGAACCGGCGAGCGAGCAGCTGCTGGTGCAGCGTCTGGGCGACGACCGGGAATACGCAACCACGCGCAATGGCCGGCGTTACCAGGTGATCGAGCGTCGCTATGCCCTGTTCCCGCAGGCCAGCGGCACACTCGAACTGGCTGCACCGGTGTTCGACGGCGAAGTGCCCGACACCAGCCGGCGGCGCGCAAATCCCATGTCGAAGTTTTTCGGCAACGATGCATTCCTGGGCATGGACCGGCTGAATGAGCTGATGGCGACGACGCGCCAGGTGCGGGTGCGCGGCGAGCCGGCTTCGCTCGAGGTGCGGGCACGGCCGGATGCGGCGCAGGGCGCGCAATGGTTGCCGGCGACCCAGCTGGAATTGCACGGCAGCTGGGTGCCGGATGGCGGCGCGGTCCACGTCGGCGAACCGCTGACCCTGCAACTCGATCTGCAGGCCGCGGGGCTGACGGGTGGGCAGCTGCCGGGCGTGGTACCGGAGAGTGTGGATGGTTTCGATGTCTACCCGGACCAGGCGCAACGCAGCACCGATGCACAGGCAGGCGGGGTGAGCGGGCGGCTGCAGCAGAAGATCGCCTTCATCCCGCGCCGTGCCGGGAAACTGGTGGTGCCGGCCATCGACGTGTACTGGTGGGACACCGGGGCAGACCAGCAGCGACACGCCACCCTGCCGGAACGGGTATTGCAGGTGTTGCCGGCCGCCGGGCAGACGGCACCGGTGACCCCGGCAGCGGTGCCCGCGCAACAGGCAACACCGTTGCCAGCGACGCCGGCAGCCACGACCCCCGCAGTGCCGGAGGCGGCCGTGCCAGCGGCGGCGCGAATCGCCCCACACGGCTGGTGGCCCTGGGTCAGCGCGGCACTGGCCGCTGGCTGGCTGCTGACGCTGGCATTCTGGTGGTGGCGTAACCGCCGGAGTCGATCCGCTGCGCGCGGGGTGCAGGGCCATGACCAGTCGGGGAATGCGGCACGGGCGCGCCGGCAGTTCCTGGCGGCCTGCAAGGCCAATGACGCGGTCAGCGCACGCCGGACACTGCTCGAATGGGCCGCCGCGCACTGGCCGCAGGACCCGCCGCGCGGGTTACAGTCGCTCGCGCAACGCATGCAGGATCCTGTCGTGCAGGAAGCGCTGGACGTGCTGGATCGGGCGGTTTATGCCCCGGCCGGGAGCTGGGACGGGGCGGTGCTGGCCCGGTGTTTGCCGCAGTTGCCGAAACAATCCTCCGGCAGTGCCGGGCGCGCGGCCGTGCTGGCCCCGCTGTATCCGGAGTCACCGCGCCGGTCGTCCGCGTGAGGCGCACCGCCCGGCGAGTGCACAGGCAACGGGCCTGCCTGATCGCCCCGATACCCTGACCGGGAGAGGGGTCAGACGCAACCCGGCAGGCTGGGGCAGTCCGCCCCGGGAGTGGATGTCAGACGCAACCGGCAGGCTTGGGCAGTCCACCCCGGGAGTGGATGTCAGACGCAACCGGCAGGCTTGGGCAGTCCGCCCCGGGAGTGGATGTCAGACGCAACCGGTAGGCTTGGGCAGTCCACCCCGGGAGTGGATGTCAGACGCAACCGGTAGGCTTGGGCAGTCCGCCGTACTTGGTGATCGGCTTCATCGGGCCGGTCATCCACAGCTTGAACATGTCCTTCTGGTCTGCGCCGATGAACTTCGAGAACTTGCGGATCGGCGGTACCACGGCCTGATCGTCGTAGTATTCGCGCGCCTTGAGAATCTGCGCCCACTTGACGTCATCCAGTTCGACGCCGTCGGCGGCGGCCATGGCGCGGGCAATCTCGGGGGTCCACAGACTGCTGTCTACCAGGTAACCATCACCATCACGTGCAGGTAAATCCATAGTTATACCTCTCCTCTAAATAGTTATTCGGGTTCATTACTGTTGCAGCGCACTCCCATTCCCGCCGGGAGGACATCGGTAACACCGGTTCGTGGACATTACCGCTCCCCGTACACCCCCTCTCCCTCCGGGAGAGGGTTGGGGTAAGCGGGCCAAATCACCAGCCAGCCAACCGACTTCTATCCCCTCATCCTGTCCTTCTCCCGGAGGGAGAAGGGACGCGGTGTTCCGGGAGATAAGTATAGTTTTCATGTCCTGATTTCTGTTAACCGCTCCGGGCAATGCGTTCCTTCCTGGACATGCTGTAGTTTCAGTACATCTACACGGAACAGCACTGATTCGAGCACATTGCCGTTCCCCGTACACCCCCTCTCCCTCCGGGAGAGGGTTGGGGTAAGCGGGTCAAATCACCAGCCAGCCAACCGACTTTCTATCCCCTCATCCTGTCCTTCTCCCGGAGGGAGAAGGGACGCGGTGTTCCGGGGGATAAGTATAGTTTTCATGTCCTGATTTCTGTTAACCGCTCCGGGCAATGCGTTCCTTCCTGGACATGCTGTAGTTTCAGTACATCTACACGGAACAGCACTGATTCGAGCACATTGCCGTTCCCCGTACACCCCC
>CAJQOV010000181.1 GCA_905480065.1 uncultured Gammaproteobacteria bacterium
CGGCTATGGTTACGGTGGCCTGCCCGGTTATGGTTACGGCATCGATCCCGGCCTGGGTTATGGTGGTACTCCCGGTTATGGTTACGGCATCGATCCCGGCCTGGGTTATGGTGGCATTCCCGGTTATGGTTTTGGCGTCAATCCAGGTTATGGTTACGGTGGCTTTCCCGGTTATGGCAGCGATCCGGGTTATGGAGCACAGGGAACTGAATCCAAAGAAGCAGAAATCCTGCGCCTGAAAGAACGCGTCAAACAACTCGAGGGCAAGGTGAAGTAGGCGTTACCTCGATGGGCCAATAAACAGGGGGGTAGCGGTAACAGCGACTTGCGGGTCACAGCTGGCTTGACTTGATGCCCTCACCCCGACCTCCTCGGCAACTGCTCCCTGCATTTTCCCTGGCACCGACATTCCTGTCGGCGTCCCGGAGGGGGCGAGCGGCCTGCGGGACAGCAATGGTGGTGAAGTTGTAAACTGACAACATGACGCGAAGTCTTGTGCAACCACCCAGGCTGCGGAAATAGAATGAATCGTTCCGGGAATATCGTCACTGTGTTCGCATGGGCAGTGTTTATCTGCTGCCTGTTCCTGCCAGCAATACAATTCCAGAATGGTGAGGTGATTCCCGGGTGGAAGGCCGGCCTGGTCGCCATTTCCGGCATTCCTGTCATGCAAGAAAGTCTTGAGGATCTGGTTATCGGTATTGCAGGACTAGGCAATATATTCATGGCGCTGTCACCGCTCACGTTACTACTCCGGTCCAGGAAGTTATTCACTGCCTTGACAGTAATTTCCTTCCTGCTCTTTGTTATCTCCGCGAGTTTTTACAAACCCGGCATGGGTTATTCACCGGGTTATTTCCTGTGGGTGTTCGCGTATTTTGTCATGACCATTGGTTTTATACTGAAGCGAGCCGGCAATCCGCACCACAGCCACCAGAGCAACGTGCCTCTGCCACGCACCTGAAGCGAATCGTTGCGCGGCTTACGTCGGCTCACCCGGCAATCTCAACCGACACCCAATGGGCAAGAATAACGGCGCATAAAGGTGAGCTCTTGCGCCAGCGGCGTGGAAATGAATAGCTGTTTCCTTGCCGGATGCGCCGTGGTTTATTCTTGTTTGCAGACTAATTCGCCATGACTACTCAACTTCAATCACGACGTGCTGGTAAAGACCACCAAACGAGGTATCTTTCGACAGATATTTTACCGATGCCGGATCCGGCATCCAGCTCGTCAGTTCCTGCTGCCAGAGATCCAGTGCATAGGGTTCCAGCCAGCGCAACACAAACCACATCAAATAGCGTAGCGGGTGCCAGGCGGAAGGCTTGTGATAATCGAAAATCACGATTTTTCCACCGGGCTTCACTACGCGGAATACTTCTTCCAGGGTAGCGCGCCGGGTTTCTTCCGGCTGTTCGTGCAACAGAAAAAACAGCACGGCCTGATCGTAAGCTGCATTATCTGCGAATCCCAGGGTTCCGGAGTTACACTGGTATAACTGGATATTATCTACACCCGATAATTTACGGCTCAGGTTGTGCAACTGGATAGGCAGGATGTCGACTACATCAAGCATCGCATCTGCGGCCAGGCGAGTGACCAGCCTGGGCGTAAAGTCACCATACACACAGGCAACCTGCAAGGTGCGCCCGGATATTCGCTTGCCAACGGCATCCAGCGCGAAGTCACGCAAGCGCTTGTAGTTGCCCCACAAAATAAAGTTGACCACCCATTGACGGTCAAAGAACCTGACCGACCACGGATGCAGGTAGGCCCAGCTATAGAGTTTGTAGATATATTCCGGGATGGCAACTGCATTACCTCGACACACATGGAAATCCGGATCCGTATTTTTACTCATTTATCCTTCCTGTAAGCCCTGCTCGAGATTCTTCAGATTGTGCCAAACGCATTTTCTTCGCGCAGACGCAGGATGATTATTGCAAACCGGCAATTCTATTGTATCCATGCCTGAATAACACACCTGTACCGGCAGGAACCCGGTATTCCATGCCCGTCAATGGGCACGAAGAGCCGGGGTACCGGATCAACAGCACCGGAAACACATGACATTTGTGTCAGATATTTTTTTCCAGCAACCCTGCTGCGAAGATTATTATGATTTTTATTGCCCGGGTTCCAACACAAGTCAATTGCACTGGAATTATCCGCCTGAATCACCACTGGCCCCCAACATCCGCGGGATTTATGTGGCGGACCAGCACCACCCAGCAAGTGAGTAAGGGCGCGAAAAGGTAGCGCAGGCGCCGGCCAACCGATTATCGGGATTGACCAGCCTGGAACGGGAAGCTACGCGGTAATCGATGGTACGCTGCTGGCCTCGATCGAGGCCAGACACGGACGTTTCAACCTTGACAGGCATAGCCGCTGCGACAGCGTCGGTGCAGCGCAGCTGTTCCATGCGTTGCGCGCACAGACGCGAGCAACAACAGCGTGCCAGGCTAGTGCCCGGCGCTGTGTTGCATGGATTCACCGGCACAGCGGTCAGTGCAGCCGGAATTACCGGGTCCGGTCGGTTTCCAGGAAACCCTTGGCTTCCTTCTTGGACTTCTTGGCGGCCTTTTTCTCTTTCGGCGTCAGCACCGGTTTCTTCTTGTCTTCCTTGTTACTCTTTTGCTCATGCGACATGGTAATACTCCGGGTAATTGCGGGCTAGCGCCCAGGTGAATGACGGTCCTGTCCAGCGCCGGCAGCCGTGCAAAGAATGTCTGGCTATGCCACGCCTGGCACCGCAGCGGGCTGCCGATGCATGGCGTGCGCGCGTGAAGTCTCCTGTCAACCGTCGGGACAATGGCCAGGGCGGCGCGGAGGCAGTCAGCACATTCACTGTAGCACAGAAATCCGGGCTTACCGGTGCCGGTGTGAATTCCGAAAACCGCGTGTAGCTGCGCGTTACCCTTGCTTAGCGTACCTCGACATGCGCCGGCTGCCCGGCGTGCAGGCCGGTCGTCTGCCCGGGGTCGAAGGAAAACGTCAGGGTGTATTGCCCGCGACTGTCGGGTTCCGCGCCGACGTACTCCAGTTTGCCGTCCATGCGCTCGTCAGCAAGGATGATGCTTGCCGCCTGCCCGGTCACGAGTCCGGCCAGTGCAACTGCCGGAATCTGCGCCACGGCGTGCATGGGCCGGTCCTGCGCCAGCGTGATGAGCGGCGTGGCCTGTTGCGCGTTGATCACGGTCATACCGGGCGTGACCTCCACGCTCAGCACCACACCGGCAAACGGGGCCTGCAGGGTGCCGTACTCGAGGTGCAGCCTTGCTGCATCCAGCGCCGCTACCGCGCTGGTGTAATCGGATTCCGCGACCGCAAAGGCTATCTCCGCCAGCTGCAGGTCATGCACCGAGATCACCGCGCGCTCGTATAGTTCGCGGGTACGCTCCAGTTCACGCCTGGCTTCATCCCGTTGCAGCCGGTGCTTGTGCAGTTGCGCCGTTGCATCCTGCAGCGCGCTCTGGAACGGACGCGGATCGAGTTGCAGCAGCAGTTGCCCCGCCTCGACCGACTCACCGGGACGGACCGCCACCTGGCTCACGACACCCGATACCGGCGTACTCAGTACCGCGCGCTGCGACCAGTCCAGCACGACGGGAAACTCCTCTGCCGCGGTGGTGGCGGCCAGCAGCAACAGGGCGAGACTAGCGAGGTAGTGTATTTTCATGGCTGTCAGTTCCGGGTGGTGCCGCTGCCGTGGCAGGGATGTAGGGTGAATAGGGATCGCCGGTCAGCGCGGCCAGCCGCGCCCAGTCCAGCGCCAGGTTGTATTCGGTCTGCGCACGCAACAGCGCCGATTCGGATTGTCCCACCAGCGCATCACCAAAGTCGGTCTTCAGTTCCTGTTCGTACTCGGCCTGCGCGCGGTCGAAGTTCAGCTCACGGGACCGAGTGAAGATTTCCACCTGCTCGCGCTGCGCCAGCAGGGTCTGGATGTCGAGCCATATCTCCAGTACCCGCTGGCGCAGGTCGTACTCCAGTTGCTGCAACTCTGCCGTCAGCCGGAAAACATCCGCCTGGGCGCGCGCCACCCCGGCATCCGTGCGCTTGCCGTCATAGAGCGGGATTTCCAGCCGCAGCTCGGCCTCCAGCGGATTGCGCGAACCGACCTCGCGCTCGTTGGCCGCTGCCACCACCGAGCCGGTCAGCACCGGACGACCGCCGGTGCGCTCCGCGCGCACCTGCAGCTGTGCGGCCTCGAGATCGGCACGCAGCGCCAGGATTACCGGGTTGGCGGCCAGCGTTGCCGCAACCAGTGACTCGTACTCGGGTAATGGCCGGTCATTGGCAGACAGGTCCGGGGCCACCAGGCTGGATGGCAGCTGGTCGGGACGATCGAGCAGCTGCGCCAGCAACGCACGGGTACTGCGCTGGCGTGCCTGTGAACGACTGCGCCGCATGCGGTATTGCTGAAAAACCGTCTCCTGCTGCAACAGGTCCGGCTCCGATACCTGCCCGAGTTCATTGCGGTCACGGCTGCGGTCCGCCTGCACGTAGGCCACCGCCATGGCCTCGTTATCCCGCGCGAACTCGAGATCGGCCAGCAACACGTTAAAGAATTCCTGCATGATCGCGATGCGATGGCGCTGCAACGCGGCACCGCTGCGCCACTGCCCTGCCTCTACCGAAGTTGCCGCAGCGGCCTCGAGCGCCGCCGTATGTCCGAAGTCATAGAGACGCTTGCGCGCAAAAATGGTGGCACGGGAATCATTGTTGCTCTGGTCGACGGCGATGTCCGACGGGTCGATCATACGCGCCTCCAGCGTGGCGCCGACATCGACGGCATCCTGCGCCATCACCTGGTCCGCCTCCGCCTCCAGTTGCGCC
Organism: uncultured Gammaproteobacteria bacterium; assembly: GCA_905480065.1. Taxonomy (GTDB): domain Bacteria; phylum Pseudomonadota; class Gammaproteobacteria; order UBA9214; family UBA9214; genus UBA9214. The sequence continues at coordinate 4,840 of CAJQOV010000181.1, forward strand.
AGCCTGGCCTGGCTCAATGCGAGCGATGGATGTTCGCCGCCGGCCTGCAGCGCAGCCTCCAGGCTCAGCGGGTCGGGCAGCGGGGCTGCCAGCGCAGCCAGCGCCACGAAAAAAAGCAACCCGGCCACGGCCGGTCGCCTGCCCCGCCGACTCAAAAGAGATACGCTCATCCGCCGCCGGCTTGCGCGCGTTTGCCGCGTTTGTAGCGGGTAAAGCTTTCGCTGCGAAAGTGACCATCCACGACGTATTCGCCCAGCCAGAGAAACTCCTGCTCATCGCTGGTAGGGCCGGTGTAGCGGGCCGCCAGGTTACCGTCCAGGTCAAAGAACGCGAACACCGGTGTGGCGCGCACATTGAATTGCCTGAAGGCGAAATCCTTCTGCGTGGTGTGGACGCCCCTGAAATCCGTGATGTCCAGATCGCCCTCGATGTCGACGCTGAAGATCCGGAAATGCGCGCGGAAATAATCCTGCACCGCCGGCTGGTTGAGTATGGTGGTTTCCATGCGGTAACAGAACGGGCAGTCTTCCTGCTCGAAGAAAATCAGCACCCCCTGCTTGTGTTCCGCCCGCGCCTGCGCCAGTTCTTCATGGAAGTCGCCAAAGGTCTCCTGGAAAAAATATGCACCGGAGTCACGCGCCGTACCGGCCGCCTGTGCCAGCGACAGGGCCAGCAGGCCTGTCAGCAGAGCCATCGTGCGCAGTGTCATTTTGGCAACCTTGTACACAGTGTTATGCGTATATTCCACCAGCGGCAACCGCATTAAATCGTCGATTTCGCCGGCGCGTTTTCATGATGGTAAATATGCATATCCTGCTGGGGAAACGGTATCGAGATGCCTTCTGCATCGAAGCGTTGCTTCACGGCCCTGGTGATATACCAATAGGCTGTCCAGTAGTCACTCGTCTTTACCCAGGGTCGTACAATAAAATCAACGGAAGATTCTCCCAGGCTGTGTAACTGTATCACGGCGGGAGGGTCATCCAGCACGAGTTCATAGTTGTCGATGATTTCATGCAGTACCTTTTCGGCATGTGCAATGTCGTCGTCGTAGCCGATGCCGAAGGACATGTCGATGCGGCGTTCTTCCTCGGCATTCATATTACGGATGACATCACCCCAGATTTTCTTGTTCGGCACTATGACCCGTTGATTGTCGAAGGTGGTGATCGTGGTCGACACCAGGCTCATGTGCTTCACCTTGCCGCTGATGCCACCAGCCTCGATTGCATCACCCACGTCAAAAGGTCGATAGACCAGGATCATCACACCGGCCGCAAAGTTCGACAGGGTCTCCTGCAGCGCGAACCCAACGATGAAACCGACGATCCCGAGGCCCGCGAGCAGCGGACCGATCTGGACGCCGACCTGCGCCAGGGCAATGAGGATGCCGACCAGAAAGATTGCCTTGCCCGCCAGGGATACGAACAGGTCCTGCAGTAATTTGGAGGTGTGCAGTCTCGATGCAGCGAGCGCCCTGCTGGAAACTCGTTTCACCGTTTTTGACAACATTCCGAAAATCACCATGATCAGCACAAAAACGATCAGCTTGAATGCCCATTGCGGACCATGATTTATCAGCCATTGCTTGCCGCCACCCAGCCATTGCTGAAACAGTCCCAGCGCCACCCCGGACTGGAAGATTTCCTTGGTGATTTCACCGGTCGATGAAATAAGGATCTGCTTGTATTTGGCAGCCTCGAGCTTGCGCAAGTTCATCAGATCAATGGTGATTTTCAGGTTATCCGCGGTCGATGCAATACGAGCATCGAGTGACGTTACTTTCTCCTTCAGGCGTTTTTTTTCATCCTCCCCGGCCCCGGCTACCTGTTCGCTCAGGCCGTTCCGTTGCTGGACAAGATATTGCAGCCGGGCGACCAGGCTGTCGGCACGTTGCATGAGTGTGCCATCGAGATACTTCAGGTCAGGCCTGTTGTCCAGGCCCAGCAATCCCATGCTATCGCTATTTTCCAGCAATGCAGTGAGTGCTTCGTCGACAGCCTCTCTTTCATTGGTTATTTGCTGTCTGAGCTCGGGGGCATCAGATTCAGATGCTGTCTTGACCTGCTCGTCCAGGCGAGCAAGTAACTTCAGCGAATCAGCGATGTCGGCCTTGAGCCAGACCGAAACCTGGCGTACATATGCTACTGCCATTTCCCGGCCATCACTGGAGTCATGGCCGGCGGACTCCAGTTCGTTAATACTTTTCACCAACGCCTGGATGTTGTTCCTTATTTCTTCCTGCTTGCGGCGGCGCTGGTCGCGCAGCACCGCACGCTCCTCGTCCTGAGCTGTCTTTATATCAGCATTCAGCTGCGTAATATCGTCCTTGAGAAGGTCGATAATTTTTGCCTGGGACGCGATTTTTTCCAGCGTATCACGGATCTTTTCCTGGCCCGCATCCACCGCCTGAGGCTGGTCAGCGGAAGCCTGTGAGTCGCTGGCTGTGGGTGGCTCTGCGTAGGATAGCGGGCTAGCACACAGTGCAATACACAATGCTATTGCAGGCAGTACAGCTGCCGAATTCTCCATCTTCCCATTCCTCGCCATAGCTACTGGCATTACGAGTGATCACAAGTGCCGGCAGAATTGCTGCTCCGTGCAGTGCACGTCGGAATCTACTGTCCGACGCTGCCGGGGTCAAGGAAACCGTTGTGGACAGACCACGTTTTTTGCGGATCTCTGACTCGGCCATACTCCTGT
>CAJQOV010000182.1 GCA_905480065.1 uncultured Gammaproteobacteria bacterium
GCATCCATGCACCGGACATCATGCTCCAGCGCCTGCAGTCGATGGGTCTGCGCACCGGCCGAGAGGCCGGAGTCATCCGCTGTTCCCGCCTCGGCCCCATGCAAATGCGCGTCGGCAGCGTCCATGTCATTATGTGTCGCAGCGACGCGGCACCCGTATCCATTTCCGCTGACCAGTGAAACGTATTGCCATTGTCGGCATGCCCAACACGGGCAAGTCGACGTTCTTCAACCGGCTCACCGGCTCGTCTTCGCGCGTAGGTAACTGGCCCGGCGTCACCGTTGACCTGCTCAGCGCACGTGTTGTCCTTGGTGGCGAGGCAGTCGAGGTGGTAGATCTGCCCGGCATCTATGATTTGCACGGCTTCTCGGAAGACGAGCAGATCGTGCGCAATTTTCTCGAAAATAACCCGGTTGATCTGGTTACCGTGATATTGAATGCGTCCCAGCTTGACCACCAGTTGCCCCTGGCCCTGCAGTTTTGCAAGATTGGCATGCAGCCGCTGGTCCTGGTCAATATGACCGACGAGGCGGATCAACTCGGAATACGCATCGACGCCGACGCACTCGCCGCCGGCCTGAATTGTCCGTTACACCTGATCAGCGCGCGGTATGGCACCGGATTCAATGAAGTGCTCACATCACTGGCCCGTCTGGTGACCCGGGCCAACCCGGTCCCGTTGCAGGAGATGCGTAGCTGCCTGCATGCAGATGACGAAATCGTGCTGCATTCGGACGCACTGATCAGCCGCTGCGTGCAAGTCCCCGGCGTGCTGGTACGCAGAATTACCGAACGGATCGACCGGGTACTGCTGCACCCGATTTTCGGCTTGCCATTGTTCTTCCTGGTGATGTTCCTGGTATTCCAGACTGTCTACACACTGGGCAGCCCGTTACAGGAGGCCGTGGCGTTTGTGCTGGACGGTTTTCGCAGCCTGGCACTGCAACCGCTGTCCACCGTGCTGCCCGGATACCTGTATGGCTTCCTGGTCGACGGTGTCTATGACGGGATCGGTACCGTTGCGTCGTTTGTGCCGGTCATCATCCTGTTCTTCTTTCTCATGGCCATCGTCGAAGACAGCGGCTACCTGGCACGGGCCGCCTACCTGACCGACTCGCTGATGGCGCGCATGGGGCTGGACGGGCGCGGGTTCGTCATGATCCTGATGGGTTTCGGTTGCAATGTTCCCGCCCTGATGGGAACGCGGGTCATGCGCAGCCGCAACCTGCGCTGGCTGAGCATGCTGGTTATCCCGTTTTCACTGTGCTCGGCACGCTTGCAGGTCTATATCTTCATCACTACCGCCCTGTTCTCACCGCGGCTGGCACCACTGGTCCTGTTTGGGCTGTACCTGGCCAGTTTTGCTGCCGCCTTTCTGACCGCCACGGTGTTCGGCCAACGCCTCAAGAGTGATGAACCATTCGTGCTCGAGCTGCCACCCTATCGTGCCCCGGTACTGAAACAGGTCATGCTGCGTGGCTGGCACGAGATCTCGCACTTCCTGCGCCGTGCCAGCACCTTCATTATTACCGGCGTGGTGCTCGTCTGGTTGCTGACCCACTTCCCCACCGGCAGCACACCGGGCGGCGCTGACACCTGGGCCGGCATGCTGGGCACCTGGATGAAACCACTGCTGGACCCGATCGGCATCAGTGCGGCCATGTCGGTGGTACTGCTGTTCGGCTTTGTTGCCAAGGAGATCGTCATCGGCGCCATGGTTGCCATGACCGGGCTGGAAGGCGCCGCCCTGAACGGCTATCTCGCCACCCAGATGGATACGATCCAGGCCATCAGTTTTATGTTGTTCGTACTGCTCTACACGCCCTGCCTGTCGACCCTGGCAACCCAGCTAAGTGAATCACGCAGCTGGAAATTTGCCGCGATCAGCCTGACCTGGTCGCTGTCACTCGCATGGCTGGTGAGCTTTCTCATCTACCAGGGCGCCCGCACGCTCGGCTATTAAGCTCCACCGGCGCAAATCGCGCCCTTGAATTTTTTCCCTCCTGTCCCAATTTCAGCAGCAGGTCAATCGTGACTACCCTTTTCAGGAGGCAAGACCATGACATTAGTACGCTATGAACCGATCAACCTGTTTGGCCAGTTCAACCGGGAACTCAACCGGCTGTTCACCGGCCCTGCGGCGCAAGGCAGCGCTGCCCAGGAGTGCAGCTGGACACCCGCCGTGGATATTCGCGAGGAGGATAATCGCTATATCCTGGCCGCTGACCTGCCTGGCGTAGAGCGCAAGGATGTCGATGTCACACTGGAAGACGGTGTACTGACCATCCGCGGCGAGCGAACTGTGCAGACCGCGGAGAAACGTGAAGGCTTCCACCGGCGCGAGCGTGTACACGGCAGCTTCCTGCGTCAGTTCACACTGCCGGATACCGTGAATGCCGAACAGATCAGCGCCACGGTAAAGGATGGTGTGCTGCAGGTAATCATCCCCAAGCAGGACAAGCCGGAACCCCGCAAGATCGCGGTCAACTAGGCAGCGACAAACCGCCGACAGGTCGGCGCCCGCAACGGGCGGCGCCGGCCTGTTCGTGCGTTACGCACCGGGTTCTGGTACAAGGCTCCCATGAAACAGTATTCCGAAGCCTGCGAACAGAACCGCATCCCGATTCTTGCCATCCTGCGCGACCGCCTTTCCGACAGACAGAATGTGCTGGAGATCGGCAGCGGCACCGGTCAGCACGCCGTGTACTTTGCCAGCCAGCTGCCACACCTGCGCTGGTTTACCAGCGATCTCCCCGTCAGCCATGCCAGCATCAACGCATGGATCGATGCAGCCGGTCTCGGTAATATCGAACGCCCGCTAGCGCTCGACGTAACCCGCCAGCAATGGCCTGCGCAAGCATTCGAGAGCGTGTTCAGCGCCAATACCACCCATATCATGAGCTGGCCCGCGGTCCTCGAGATGTTTGCCGGCATCGGCCGGTTACTGGTACCGGGAGGAATCTTCTGCCTGTACGGACCGTTCAACTACAACAATCATTTCACCAGCCCCAGCAACGAACGCTTCGATGGCTGGCTCAAAGCACGCGATCCGCACAGCGGCATTCGCAATTTCGGGGATCTGGATCAGCTCGCGCGTGGGCACGGACTGCTATTGCAGGCAGATCATGAGATGCCGGCGAATAACCGTTTGCTGGTGTGGGAAAAAACCGGCTGATCACCAGGCCTGTCGCGACGTGGCTGCTTCCGTACAAAAAAACACCGGCCCGGGATTGCTCCAGGGCCGGTGGCGGGTTGCTCGCAGGACTGCTTGTCGGGAGCGCTACCCTGCGAGGGTCAGAAAACCGATGGGTTGTGTGCCCGGGCGGCGAATTCCCGCCTGCTGACAACCCATGCTACGCGAGCTGAATCAGTCACTGCGCACGGTGGCTTGCAACCAAACCACTGACAGTTACTTTATCCGGGATGTATTCGGGGTTTCGTGATGCAGGACAGGTATCGGTGTGAACAGCTTGGCAGATTCAGCGAAAGTTTCCCGGCCGGACTGCCAGTCGGCTGACGGATATTCCCTGCTAACAGGTATCCGAACCAATCGGTGTGGGGACAAGCGCTACAGTTTGGAACTTACCCTGTGATCCCCGCTCATCCTGTCGCTCGGCAACAGAGCGGATCGCTTCATCATCCAGCAGATCCTGCAAGGTGATCTCGCCGAGAAAGCCGAGAATCTGCTGGCTCAGATCATTCCACAGTTCATGCGTAAGGCACTGCTGGCCATCATGGCAATTAATGGCACCGCTGCAGCGGGTTGAATCAACCACCTCATCAACAGCCGCTATTACTTCTGCAACCGCAATCCGGTCGGCGGATCGAGTCAGGGAATACCCTCCCCCCGGGCCACGGGTACTTCTGACCAGCTTGTGCTTGCGCAGACGCGTGAATAATTGTTCGAGATAGGAAAGCGAAATATCCTGGCGTTTCGAAATATGCGCCAGGCTGACCGGTCCTTCCTTGAGATGGAAAGCCAGGTCCAGAATTGCGGTTACCGCGTAACGTCCCTTGCTGGTCAACTTCATACGACAGTTACCTGGTGTTTGTTTGACTGCGTGAAAGTCTCATATCAACTTGCGCAGGTCAAGGAAGCGTGCCTTTGGTATCGGTCGACTCCCGGGCTTGCACTGCGGCATCGATTTCCTCATTTTCTACATGCCTTAATGCACACGAATCCAGATCGGGCAATTGCAGGTCACCGACTTCCGCACCCAGCTGCTTGAGTCCCTTGCACATCTCCTCGAGCCGCTGATCCATCGCATGGATGTGATCGAGTATGCCATTCACTGCCGTAGCAACGGGATCAGGCATGTCGCTGGTTGCGCCATATGCATCAAATCCCATCTTGGCGGCGATCGCCTGGCGCCGGTCATCGGGTTCGGCGCGCGGCCTGACCAGTCTCCCCGGCACACCAACCACTGTCATGCCGGCCGATACACTTTTGAGGACCACGGCATTGGAGCCGATGCGTACACCTTCTTCTATGGTTATTGGCCCAAGCACCTTGGCCCCGGCGCCGATTACCACGTTATTGCACAGCGTCGGATGGCGTTTGCCTTTATCCCAGCTGGTACCGCCCAGCGTAACACCGTGATAGAGCGTGCAATCATCACC
>CAJQOV010000183.1 GCA_905480065.1 uncultured Gammaproteobacteria bacterium
AGACCAGCGGCAATCATCTCGCCCGCTGGCTGTCCGCGCTGCCCGGCAACGAACTCACCCCCGCCAAATACCGCCGGTTTGTCGCGACCCTGGCCAGGCAGCACGGCTGGCAAATGCAGTTCATCGATCGGAAACAGCTGCACAGCAAGGGTGCGGGCGCATTCCTCGCCGTGTGCCAGGGCAGCCCGGAGCCGGATGCCGGCATCGTGCACCTGCGCTACCGGCCGGCCCGCAAACCGGCGCGCAAACTTGCACTGGTTGGTAAAGGCATCTGCTTCGATACCGGCGGCGTCAACATCAAGCCCGCGAAGTACATGAACGGGATGCACGAGGACATGCAAGGCAGCGCCGTCGCACTCGGCACGCTGCTGGCGCTGACCCTGCAAAAGGCCGACTGCGCCATCGATTGCTGGCTGGCACTGGCCGAAAACCACGTCGGCAGTCGCGCCTACAAGCCCAATGATGTGGTCACGGCCTGCAACGGCACCACCATCGAGGTCAAGCACACCGATGCGGAAGGCCGCATGGTACTGGCAGATACACTGGCGCTGGCGTGCCGGGAGAAACCGGATGTCATGATCGACTACGCCACCCTTACCGGCACCTGCGTGCAGGCATTGTCGTCGCGCTACAGCGGCGTGTTCAGCAACCGGAGTGCCATGCACAACGCGCTGATCGCTGCCGGGCGCGACAGTGGTGAACGTGTCTGGCCGTTCCCGATCGACGCCGACTTCGACGAGGCGCTGAAATCGGACATTGCCGATACCCTGCAGTGCACACTGGAAGGCGAGGCGGACCACATTCTCGCCACGCGTTTCCTGAGCCGCTTCGTGGACGAAACTATTCACTGGATCCACATCGACCTGTCCGCCAGCAGTCACAAGGGCGGGCTGGCACATATCCCGACCGATACCACCGGCTTCGGCGTACGTTACACACTCAACCTGCTGCAACAGCAGGCGTTGCTGGATAGCTCATGGAACTGACTCTGACCCGGCCGGATGACTGGCACCTGCATGTGCGTGACGGGGTCGACCTCGGCTCGGTAATCGCACACACGGCACAGCAATTTGCGCGCGCCATCATCATGCCAAACCTGAAGCCGCCGGTAACCACGACCGGGCAGGCACTGGCGTACCGCGAGCGGATTCTCGCGGCACTGCCGCAGGGCTCTGACTTTACCCCGCTGATGACGCTGTACCTGACCGACAACACCACACCCGACATGGTCATGGAAGCCGCTGCAAGCAAGGCGATTCATGCCTTCAAGCTGTACCCCGCCGGTGCCACCACCCATTCCGACGCCGGGGTTACCGATATCAGCAACACCTTTGCCGCACTGGATGCCATGCAGGCACACGGCATGCCGTTACTGGTCCACGCCGAGGTAACCGATGCAGCAGTGGACGTGTTCGACCGGGAACACGTCTACATCGACCGGGTACTGGAACCGCTCACGCACCGTTACCCGGAACTGAAAATCGTGCTCGAGCATGTCACCACGCAGGACGGGGTTGACTTCGTGCTGGCCGGCAACGCCAGGCTGGCTGCAACCATTACTGCACATCACCTGCTGCTCAACCGCAATGCCATGTTCAGCGGTGGCCTGCGCCCGCATGCGTATTGTCTGCCAGTGCTGAAACGCGAAACGCATCGGCGCACACTGATCAAGGCCGCGACCAGCGGCAACCCGAAATTCTTTCTTGGCACCGACAGTGCTCCGCATGCACGTGAACGCAAGGAATCCGGCTGCGGCTGTGCCGGTATATACACGGCCCACGCCGCGCTGGAACTGTACGCACAGGTCTTTGAGGACGCCGGCGCACTGAACCGGCTGGAGGGTTTTGCCAGCCAGTACGGCGCTGACTTTTACGGCCTGCCACGCAACACTGGCAGCATCACGCTGGAAAAAAATGACTGGACTGTTCCCGAGAACTATCCACTGGGAAATTCAACGCTAATACCCATGCATGCAGGACAAACGCTGCACTGGCGCATCAAGCAATAAATGGGGTCGGTGTCAATTGAATACCAATGATCGGCAAACCCAAGAGATCAAATTCAATTGACACCGACCCCATTTATTTCCGACCCCACTGATTTCATCGCAAAAGCCGACCCGTTTCTGTATCCTGTCTGCATGACTATAGAGAAAAACAAGGCACCGATTGCGAATCGATTTCGCGGCTTTCTGCCGGTCGTGGTGGACATGGAGACGGGCGGTTTCATTGCCAGGCGTGATGCAGTGCTGGAAATTGCCGCTGTCACACTCGACATGGACGAAGACGGCTTCATATGTCGACGCGAGACCATTGCCTGCCATGTCGAGCCATTCCCGGGCGCCAATCTCGATGCAGAATCACTGGCGTTCACCGGTATCGATCCCTACAACCCGTTTCGCATGGCCAAACCGGAACATGACGCGCTGGAACTCATCTTCAAACCGATACGCCGGCTGATCCGTGAAACCGGCTGCAATCGCGCGGTACTGGTCGGACATAATGCGGCGTTTGACCTGTCGTTCCTGAATGCCGCCGTTACCCGCACCGGCATCAAACGTAACCCCTTTCACCCGTTCAGCACGTTCGACACCGTCCCGCTGGCGGGTATGGCCTATGGCCAGACGGTGCTGGCACGGGCAGTCGAAGCGGCCGGATTCGCCTGGGACAATGACAAGGCCCATTCGGCGATTTATGATACCGAGCGTACAGCCGATTTGTTTTGCTCCATCATCAACCGCTGGCACGAACTCAGCCTGTACCACGCAGGTTCCGCTACGCCAGCCGCAATAAAAAGGTAAGTAAGCCATGGCCGATATGCCCGATTTGAAAGAACAGATTCTGATTACCCACTCCGGACTGATTCACCGTGTGGTCATGGACTGCGGCAACCCGGGCACTGTTCCCGACCTTGAACAGGTGTTGCAGCAGGCCGAGGCAAACGACTGGAAACAGCTGGTAAGCACGATCCGTGACATCATGTCCGGCAAGCGCGACGAAAGCGTTCTGCTGGGACTGGATGATGAGGACCGGGTTATCGTTGACGCTATTTTGAAAGGACTGCAGGATCCCGCGACATTGCCTCCGCTGCAGACCGAAATCGACTCCGGCATGGCGGCACCGGGTATCGCCGGCCTGATCCATGCATCCAGAAACGGCAACCTGCAGGCATTGCAGATTATCGGCAACATTGCCCAGCAGATGCTGGCCGCCGGCGGGGACATGGGAATTCTGGCCGGACGGCTGCGCCCGATGGTCGAGGGCGAGCGTGACGTCGACAAGCTGTCTGAAAAAATGACCGACAAGGGTCAGAAACTGATGCTGGAAATCATCGAGGAACTGCTCAAGCTGGAGGCAAACTAGCCGCCCTGGCAAGGCAAGCGCACAGACCAACCGGAGCGGGCCATTTCCATGGCCCGCTCCAGACCGGCATCAAGCGCCGCTGACCGCCTGCTTCACCATCTTCTGCAACTCACCCTTCTGGTACAGCTCCAGTGTGATATCACAACCACCGACCAGTTCACCGTTGATGTAGATCTGCGGGAAGGTTGGCCAGTTGGCATAGCGTGGCAGATTCTGAAAGATTTCCGGATCGGCCAGCACATTGACATGCGCAAACTCTTCACCACAGGCGGCCAGTGCCTGCGCGGCACGACTGGAGTAGCCACACTGTGGCAACTGCGGGGAACCCTTCATGAAAATCACGACCGCGTTGTTCTTGACCGTACTGTCAATTTTTTCCATTACATCCATTGCATTACCCTCTCGAAAAATAATTTGCCCAGCAACATTGTGGATAGTGTAACCCCGATCTGCAGGCGCAAAAAGCTACCCGTTAGAGGGATTGGTCGACATTTAGTTGCAACCAGAACTCCAGCAGCGCGCAATGCCAGAGTTTGTTACCCAGGATGGGAGTCAGGACAGGTTCCGGGCTGGCCAGCAAACGGTTGACATAATCGCGCTGGAACAGGCCGCGCTCCCGGCAAGCCTGTGACTCCAGCACATCGCGCATGAATCCCAGCACCTGGCCACGCACGAACTTGAGTGCCGGCACCGGGAAATAACCCTTCGGACGGTCAATCACGATATCCGGCAACAGGTCGCGCGCGATCACCTTGAGCGGATGCTTGCCGCCGGAGCGCAGCTTCAGTTCCGGCGGCATGCAGGCCACCAGCTCGACCAGGCCGACATCCAGGAACGGCACGCGCGCCTCCAGCCCCCAGGCCATGGTCATGTTGTCCACGCGCTTGACCGGGTCATCGACGATCAGCGTGGTGACATCAAAAGCCAGCACCCGATTGATAAAACGGTCAGCGCCAAACTTCGCCAGACCGGCGGTTACCCGCGGCGTGGTGTAGTCCGGTCCCTGGTACGCTGGCCCGACAGCAGACTGTATTTCCGCGTGGCTGCGGTCAAAATACCGTGGCGCAAAACGCTCGATATCAGTGCCCTGCTGTGCCTGCATCTGTGGATACCAGAAATAGCCACCGAACACCTCGTCCGCACCCTGCCCGCTTTGCACCACCTTGACCTGCTGCGAGACACGTTCGCCAAGCAGGTAAAAAGCAACCGCGTCCTGCCCGACCATCGGCTCGCACATGTTCATCACCGCTTCCGGCATGCGCGCCAGCACTTCACTGTTCGGGATGGTAAAACGATGGTGACGGGTCTGGTACAGGTCAGCAACGAGGTCGGAAAACTCGAACTCGTTACCGCGTTCCTCCGGTTCATCCTCGAAACCCACCGAGAAGGTCAGCAGATCGGTACAGCCGGCCTCCGCCAGCAGCGCAACCAGCAGGCTGGAATCCAGACCGCCTGACAGCAGCAGCCCGACCGGCACGTCCGCCACCTCGAGGCGCTTCTTCACGGCTGCCTGCAACGCCTCGTGTGCCGCCTCGATCCACTCCCAGTCGGTCATGTCGCCGGGGCAGCTCAGCGCATCGAGATGCCAGTACTGCTCGAGTGAACAGCGCCCGTCGACATGCACGGTGAAACTGTGCGCCGGCGCCAGCTTGCGCAACCCCCGCAACAGGGTGCGCGGCGCCGGCACGACCGCATGCAGGCTGAGGTGCTGGTGCAGTGCTACCGGATCGATGCGCGTATCCATGCCACCTGCAGCCAGCAATGCCTGGCTGGTCGAGGCAAAACGAATCCCGTGCCGCGTGTAGCTGTAATACAGCGGCTTGATCCCGAGGCGGTCACGCGCCAGGAACAACTGCTGCCGACGGTCATCCCAGATGGCAAAGGCAAATACCCCTTGCAGCCGCGTGGTGCAGCGTTCGCCCCATTCTGCCCATGCGCGCAGGATGACCTCGGTATCACCGTCCGAAAAAAACTGCTGCCCAAGCGCACGCAACTCGCTACGCAACTCGCGGTAGTTGTAGATAGTACCGTTGAAAACCAGCGCCAGCCCGCTGTCGCGATCGAGCATCGGTTGCGCAGAGCGCTCCGACAGGTCGATGATCGCCAGCCGGCGATGCCCCAGCGCCACCGGCCCGGAAAAATATTCACCGCCGGCGTCCGGCCCGCGCCGCGCCAGCTTTGCATTCATGCGCGACAACAGCTCGCGCTCCGGCGCCATACCGTCAAAACGCAATTCCCCACAGATACCGCACATAACTAGCGAGCGCCCCGAAAATCGTTCAAGTCATTTCTCCCCAACCACCGCCACCCGGTGTACTCAGCGTGAGCCGGTCACCGGGGACGGCTGCAAAGGTGATTTTGGGCGGCAGCGTCTGACTGTTCAGGCGGTTTTCTCCGCACGCCGCCGCCGCACCACCCTGCAAACCCCACGGTGCGTGCAGGCGGCGCTCGGTCAGCAGGGTGACACCGGCCGGCGCCAGGAAACAGTATTCACGCAGCAAACCGTCACCACCCCGGTGCCTGCCGGCACCACCCGATGCATCGCGCAACTGGTAGCGTGTGATCCTGAGCGGGTAATTCAGCTCCAGCACTTCGATGGGTGTATTCAAGGTATTGGTCATATGTGACTGGGTGGCACTCAGCCCGGGTTGCAGTGGTCCGGCACCGGCACCACCGCCTATGGTTTCGTAATAATCCCAGCTCGCTGGTGCCGTGCGCGAACCCATGGCCAGGTTGTTCATGGTGCCCTGGCTGGCGGCCGGCATAGAGTCCGGCAAGGCCTGCGCCAGTGCACCGATCACCACGTCGACGATACGGCTGCTGGTCTCGACATTGCCCGCCGCCACTGCGGCAGGTCTTCGCGCATTGACCAGCGAACCGGCCGGTGCCCGCAGACCGATAGCGCGAAAGCTGCCCGCACAGGCCGGCGTATGCGCAGGCATCAGACAACGGAATACATAGAGTACTGCCGCGGCAGTTACCGGTAGCGGGCAGTTGATATTACCCGCCACC
>CAJQOV010000184.1 GCA_905480065.1 uncultured Gammaproteobacteria bacterium
TTAACAAAAAGGGGTCGGACCCCTGTTCCGTACACACCTATCGAGATATCTTCACGCGTTTTCACGGACAGGGCTCTGACCCCGCTGCCCTATCCCCTCATCCTGTCCTTCTCCCGGAGGGAGAAGGGACGTACTGTTTATACGGGAATGTATAGCTTTCATGTCCTGTCGCTAGCAACCGCTCCCTGCAATACGTTCATTCATGGACTTGCTGTAGTTTCAGTACATGTACATGGGACAACGGTGGTGGCGAAGCATTTTTTGCTGTTGCTTGCGCCCTGGCGGCTTGCCTTAGGTCGGAATCCATACCGGACCCTGCGCGGTATCGATGCGGGTGAGCGGGTGCTGATACAGTCGTACGAGGTTTTCCGCACACAGCGCAACTTCGAGTGATCCCTGAGCATGCGTGCCATCACCGAACAATAACAGGAACTTGTCGCAGTATCGTGCGGCGAGGTTGAGGTCGTGCATGACCATCAGCAGGGCGCGCTCCGCGTCCGCCGCCTGGCGCGCAAGCAACTCCAGCATGCACACCTGCTGGTGAATATCGAGGTGATTGACCGGTTCATCCAGCAGCAGCAGTGGTGTCTGCTGGGTGAGCAGGGTGGCGATGCCGAGGCGACGGCGTTCGCCGCCGGACAGCGTTGCGATACTGCGTGATTCGAATCCCGCCAGTCCGACCGCCGCCAGCGCCGCGTGTGCGATGCGCCGGTCCGCCGTGCCCTCCCATTGCCACGGCCCCAGCCAGGGATGCCGGCCGGCCAGTGCGGTTTCCAGCACGGAGGCCGGAAAGGCATCCAGGTGATCCTGTGGCAACAGGCCGATGCGTTGTGCGCGCTGCCGGTGCGGCAGGGTGGCCAGCGACTGTCCCTGTATGGTCAGTTGCCCGCCAGACGGGGCCCGCAAACCGGCCAGCGTGTGCAGCAGGGTGGTCTTGCCGGCACCGTTGCGTCCCAGCAGGCACCAGCGTTCACCGGGCTCGATGCTCAGCTCGAGCTGGCGGCACAGGGTGTGCCCGGCGATGGCGACATCGAGTTGCGTGGCGTGCAGCAAGCGCATCTCAGCCACGCTCCGCCAGGCCCTGCCGGTTGTGGTAGAGCAGCGCGAGGAACAGCGGCACACCGATCAGGGCGGTCAGCACGCCGACCGGCAGCTGGCGCGGTGCGAGTACCGTGCGCGCCAGGGTATCGGCCACAACCAGCAGGCTGCCACCGAGCAGTGCCGTCGCCGGAATCAGCAGGCGATGGTCGCGCAAACCGGCCAGCCGCAGCAGGTGCGGGACAATCAGGCCGACGAAGCCGACGCTGCCGGCCAGCATCACCGCCGCTGCCGCCAGCACCGAGCCGAGCAGGTACAGCACACGGCGCAGTGTCACGATGCCAACGCCCAATGCACTGGCGGTCTGTGCGCCGTGCGCCAGGATATTGAGCGAGCGGCCGAGGCCGACGCTGATGACCAGCCCGGCCAGCAGCACGCCGCTGCCGGCGACCGGCACGGCGGCGTAAGACAGATCGCCCATCAGCCAGAACAGCATGCTGCGCAGTCTGCCATCCGGCGCCAGCGCCAGCAGGAAACCGATCAGCGCACCCCAGCCAGCCGCGACCACGACACCGGTCAGCAACAGGCGCTGCGCGGACCAGCTGCCGCTGCCGTGCGCGAGGCCAAACACCAGTAGCATGGAAAACAACGCACCACCGAGTGCGGCGCCATGCAACCAGACACTGCCCAGTCCGAGCAGCATGGCGAGCAATGCGCCGCTGGCGGCCCCCCCGGAAATGCCCAGCACGTAGGGATCGGCGAGCGGGTTGCGCAGCAATACCTGCATCAGCGTACCGGCCATGCCGAGCAGCGCGCCGGTCACGAAGGCTGCGGCCACGCGTGGCCAGCGCAGTTGCAACAGCACCTGTGCCTGCAGGCTGTCGCCATGGCCGGACAACGTGGCCAGCAGTTCCCCCGGCCGGATGTCTACGGTGCCGGTGAACAGGCCGTACAGCAGGCTGGCTGCTGCCAGCAGCAGCAGGATGACGAACAGGACGGTAGTGCGCAGGTGCTGTTTCAAGGAATTACCCGTTTATTGTCATGACTGTTCGCACTCCGTGTTACCCGCCAGGCGGAGCAGCCTGCGCGCTGACCGGCAGCTGGCGCGGCGCTGCGTTCTGCGAGATGACCAGGCAGTACACCGGCAGAAACGCTGCCTAGCGCAGGCTGATCACCGGCCAGTGCTGTTGCTGCGCATGCGTGGCCAGGATCTCGTCCGGATCGACGGCCGTGGGACGGGTCACCCGGTTCAGTAGCGGCAGGTCATTATGCGAGTCACTGTAGAACGAACTGTCCTCCAGTGTCTGCTGATGGCTGGCCAGCCAGCTCTGCAGCACCTCGACCTTGCCGTGCTGAAAGCAGGGGGTGCCGGTAACCGCGCCGGTAAAGCGGCCTGCGACCAGTTCCGGTTCGGTGGCCAGCAGGTGTTCGATGCCATACAGCGCTGCGATCGGCGTGGTGACGAAACGGTTGGTCGCGGTGATGATCACCGGGATGTCCCCCCGGGCGCGGTGCCGGTCTATCAGCGCCTGCGCACGGGGCAGCAGGATCGGCCGGATCTTCTCCTCGATATACTGTGCGCGCCATTGTTCCAGTTGTACCAGGTCATGTGCGGCAAGGGGTTGCAGGGCAAAGCGCAGAAACTCGTGGATGTCGAGCTGGCCGACACGGTACTGGTCATAGAAACGCTGGTTCTCGCGCTCATAAATGGTAGCGTCGACGATACCCTGCTCCACGAGATAGCAGCCCCACAGGTAATCACTGTCCCCGGCAATCAGGGTGTTGTCGAGATCGAACAGGGCGATACCCACGTGCTGGCTCCTCGGGAAAAACGCCGCCAAGCATACACGATTGACTCGCGGTCGCTCATCGGGAGCGTGCCCGATATTTGCCAGCCTGCGGCGGCTATGGGAGAATCTCGGGTATCGAGAAATTTCAACAAGGTTTTGCAAGTGATTGATCCGGATGGATTTAGACCAAACGTCGGGATAATCCTGTCGAATCGCAAGGGGCAGCTGCTTTGGGCCCGGCGGGTCGGGCAGGATGCCTGGCAGTTCCCGCAGGGGGGTATGCGTTCGGACGAAACGCCGGCCGAGGCCATGTACCGTGAACTGACCGAGGAAGTCGGCTTGCGACCGGAGCAGGTGGAGGTGATTGGATCCACGCGCGGCTGGTTACGTTACCGCCTGCCCAGGCAGTACATCCGTCATGGCACCACGCCATTGTGCATCGGCCAGAAGCAGGTCTGGTTTCTGCTGCGCATGCTTTGTCCCGACCGCAACGTCTGCCTCAGCAAGTCCGAGCGGCCGGAATTCGACCGCTGGTGCTGGGTCGACTACTGGTATCCTCTGCGCAACGTGGTTTCCTTCAAGCGCAAGGTCTATCGTCAGGCACTGAACGAACTGGCACCCCTGCTGTTTCCGGACGGCACGCCTGATGCCCGTCGCTGAGTGGCGCCGGGCGTCGCCAGCCACAGCTGTTCCCGGTCGTGCGGCTGCACGCCCCTATTCTGAATATTTCCGGAACCCGAAGCTATGCTCGACACGCTGAGAAGAATCGTCCAGGAGGTGAATTCCGCACCTGACCTGCAGAGCGCGCTGGACATTATCGTGGCGCGCGTAAAAATCTCGGTCGGTGTCGATGTCGCCTCGGTATACCTGCTGGACGCGGTGAACCATGATTTTGTGCTGCGAGCCACGGATGGTTTGCGCAAGGATGCGATCGGCAAGGTACGGCTGGGTTACCACGAGGGCCTGGTCGGCATGGTGTGCGAACGCGAGGAGCCGGTGAACCTCGAGGATGCACCGAGTCACCCGCGTTATCTCTTCGTCAGTGAAACCGGCGAAAATCCCTACCATGGATTTCTCGGTGTGCCGATCATCCAGCACGGCAAGGTACTGGGTGTGCTGGTGGTACGTCAGCGCCAGGTGCGCAAATTCGGCGATGATGAGGAAGCGTTCCTGGTCACGCTGGCCGCGCAACTGGCCGGTGCCATCAGCCATGCCGTGGCCAGTGGCGATATCACCAGCGCGCTGGCACATCCCGCGGGTATTACCACCTGTCTGAGCGGTCTGCCGGGTTCACCCGGCGTTGCCATTGGCCGGGCGCTGGTGGTGTATCCGCCGGCCAACCTGTTGGTTATCCCGGACCGCACCACCAGCGACCCGGACGGCGAGGTGGCCATATTCGAGTCGGCGGTTGCCGCGGTAAAGGATGACCTGCGTGATTACGCCAACCGCATGTCCGCGGTATTGCCGTCCGAGGAGCTGGCGCTGTTTGATGCGCTGTTGCTGATGCTGGACGGAGACAGCCTGGTCGGTGAGACCGTGCAGCGTATCCGCGCGGGCAACTGGGCACCGGGTGCCCTGCGCGAGACCATTACCCAGCACGTGCGCGTGTTCGAAACCATGGAAGACAGTTACCTGCGCGAGCGCGCCAGCGACATCCATGACCTGGGCCGGCGCATCCTGACGCACATGCAAAGCATCCCGGTGGCCAGCGTGGAACTCACTGAGAATACCGTGCTGGTCGGTGAAGACATCAGTGCCAGCCAGCTGGCGGAAATCCCGCACCAGCACCTGGCGGGCATTGTCTGCGCCAGCGGTTCCAGTTCTTCGCACGTGGCCATCCTTGCACAGGCGCTGGGCATCCCTGCGGTAATGGGCATCAAGGATATGCCGGTCGGTCGTCTCGACGGGCAGACCATTATTGCGGACGGTTATCGCGGTGACGTGTATGTCAATCCGACTGCGCTGGTGCGCGAGGAATTCGAACTGCTGCGCTCGCAGGAGTCCGAGCTCACCGAGCTGTTGCGCGAAATGGCCGGGCAGCCGTCGATCACGCCGGATGGCGTGGAGCTGCCGCTGTACCTGAATATTGGTCTGGTGTCCGGGAACGGTAACGAAGTGCACAGCGAAGGGGACGGAGTGGGCCTGTACCGTACCGAGGTGCCGTTCCTGATGCAGGTGCGTTTCCCGTCCGAAGAAGAGCAGTTGCGTATCTACCGCAGTGCGCTCAAGGCATTTGCGCCGCGCCCGGTGAACCTGCGCACACTGGATGTCGGCGGCGACAAGATGCTGCCGTATTTTCCGGTCTACGAAGACAACCCGTTCCTGGGCTGGCGCGGCATCCGCATCTCGATCGATCACCCGGAAATCTTCCTGGTGCAGATCCGCGCCATGCTGCGCGCCAGCATCGGGCTGAATAATCTGAATATCATGCTGCCGATGATTTCGTCGGTGTCGGAACTCGATATCGCGCTGACGCTGATATCGCAGGCGCATGGTGAATTGCTGGAAGATGGCATGCCGGTAGTGCGACCGGCCATCGGCATCATGATCGAGGTGCCCTCCGCGGTGTACCAGATCGAGGCAATGGCGAAGCGCGTCGACTTCTTCTCCATTGGTACCAACGATCTCACCCAGTACCTGCTGGCGGTGGATCGCAACAATTCCCGCGTGGCCGGCCTGTACCAGTGCCTGCATCCTGCCGTGTTGCGCGCCATCCAGCAGGTTGTCGTGCAGGCGCACCGTTTTGGCAAGCCGGTCAGTGTGTGTGGCGAGATGGCCGGTGATCCGGCGGCGGCGCTGGCGCTGCTGGGCCTGCGCGTGAACAGTCTCAGCATGAGCGTCAGCAACCTGCCCCGGGTCAAGTGGGTGATTCGCAGCTTTGCCCAGTCCGAGGCGATCGATTTGCTGGAGCAGGCGCTGGAGCTGGAAGAGCCGCGCGCCATCCGGGCGATGTACAACAATGTGCTGGAGCTGGGCGGACTGGGTGGCCTGGTGCGGGCCGGTAATTGAACGAACCGCCAGTCGCTCGATTCGCGGCATGGTTCGATGCCGGCGTTTTCTATAGAATCAGGTGCCTGCCGGCGGCAGCGCCCTTAACAGGTTCGCCGGTACCCGGCCGCACCGGGTACCATTTACGGTAACCCCGGGTCAGATGTTTTACGTTGGAGATGTGCCTGTGATGAAGATTTTCTCGAGATTCTTTTGCTCCCTGTTTTTGCTATCCGTGTCTGCGTACGTGGCAGCGGCTCCCTTGCAGTTGACCAGCACGATGGCAAATGCTGACTACGCAGTTGAGCGTACCGACGCCGCTGGCAACATCCACCTGGTCTGGACCCAGGATGACACGGCCGATGTCCGTGCACTGTATTACAAAATGTTGAATGCGTCGGGTGCCGTGCTCATCGATAGCACCCGGATTGATAATGGGGGTGCCGGCGGGCCGGCCGGCTTTCCGTCCATGGCCCTGGATACGGCAGGCAAGGTGTACGTGGCGTGGCAGTCTGGCGCCAGCCCGGCGATATATTTCCTGCGCCTGAATCCGCTGGCGCACGATTTCACGACCACCATTGCGGACCTTGCAACAATCAAGGAAGTGGATGATGTGATGATTTCCACAGCCGGCGGCGCTGCCGTGCATCCGCGCGTGGCTATAGACAGCAGTGCCAACCTGCACGTGGTGTGGGAAAGTGACTGTACCGGTCCTGTGCAGTACCTCAGGATCGCGGTCGATGCAAATAATAATGTAGTGCCAAATGGTGCACCGCTGGATGTCGGACCGACTGGCAGTTGCAACGGCTACCCGGATATTGCACTCGACAGCGTTGGCAATGCGCACGTGGTGTTTGCCAATGCGACTTTGACCACGGCTGACGAAATTTACTACGCCATGATCGCCGCTGCAGACGGGACGATATTGATTGGCGCAACCCGGCTGTCCGCCGATGACGGTCTGCTCGCGGGTAGTGCCACCATCAGTGTCAATACCGCCGACAACAAGGCCTATCTCGTGTACAAGGAAGAAACCGGTAGTGGCGGACCCGGCAGCGAGGAAATTTTCATCGACATACTCGATCCGGCGCTGGATCCCCAGAACGGCAGCAGCGCCGCTGCGGCCATACGGGTGAACCGGCGGCAGTTCAGCAATGGGGAAGGTCTGTTTCGCTGGCAGGTATTCGCGCGCATCGGCCAGAACCGTCGTCTGAACATCCTGTACGTGGATTTCGCTGCGGCTGCCTGTCCGACCGGTGTCTACGCAATCCGGTATGCGCAAGTCATCTATGACGGTGATGCCCTGCTGCGTCAAGATCTCAGTACCACCGCGCAGAGCTGTTCTGCATCGGTGCGGATGGCGCCGAATGGCAGCCGCATTGTCTGGGCCGACAGCGTCGGCGGCAATCAGGAAATCTTCTCGAGCACGATTACGCGCGCGGATGCAGGCAGCAATGGCTTTACCTGCACCCTGCATACCCTGCCTGGACGTGCAGCGAGTGCCGCTGACCTGTGGCTGCTGTTGACGGGGATCGGATTGCTGGGATTGCGCCATTTCTCGCGCAGACGGGCTGGCTGAGCAACACGGCTGTTATGCCACGGCCCGCCTGGCAATGCGGGCGGCAAGTGTATTTATCCGTGTTGCCCGGGCTCACCGGTTTTGCTGCTGTGCCTGAGTTTGCGTTGGTGCGCGCGTACGCTGGCGCGCCGTCTGCCCCATAGCCAGACACCACTGGCTGCGAGTAACAGGAACAGGATGGCAGCCCCGTCCATGAGGTACACGCCGCCGGTACCGAGGATTCTGCCGCTGTGTAAATCGAGCAGCACGCGTTCCAGTGACAGTCCGGTGCCACGCCAGGCGGCTTCCAGTGCGCTGCGTTCGCGGTCAGAGAGTTCACTGGCCATTGACCAGGTAGTCTCACCCGCCGCTACCGGCTGCCATGACAGGAAGTCTGCGTTGGTCGAGTAATCGCCCTGCGCAGTATGTATGGCGAGCTGGTGATCCGTGCTGATACCGACGGCCTTGATGCCGGACGGCAGGCCGGATGAACTGTCCAGCCGTTCGATCATTTCCCCCTGCGGTGTGTATAGCAGCAACTGCTCCGCCAGTGCGACGATCACCATCCCGCTGAAGTCCACGGCCCCGGTCAGTTCCCCGTTGATGCCCGGCTGCAGCAGCCGGTTGATGTAAATCTGTCCGTCCAGTGCGGCCACCGTGAGGGTGTCGGTGTGATATGCGGTTACAGCGGATGGTGCATGAATGCCGTACCAGTCGAGCAAGGCGTCGCTGTTGATATGGCTGGAGTCGAGATCGAGTTCCTCGGTGTGATTGAGCAGCAGGCCGGTCAGTGCCAGCAGCACCACGAACAGTGCAGCCGCCAGCCCGATGAAGCGATGCCACACATACAGCGAACGCAGCAGCCGGGCGGATGCTTTATTTTTGTGCTGGCGTGTCATCTGCGGGTGTAATGCGGCTATCCAGATAGAGTGCGAGCCGGGCAAGTTTCTCCAGTGCGCGTACCGACAGGGTTGCGCCGGAGATGCCGTCGATATCCTTGTCCAGCTGCTTGTTCCCGGTCAGGCCGACGCCCTGGAACTGGTCGGTGAAGAACGGTAAATGGACTTCCCAGCCCCGGCTTTCGCGGAATTCGAGTACCCGTATTCGTTCCAGCGTCCTGGCGTTCACGACCAGGCCGACGGTAATGGGCTTTTCCTTGCCGATTTCTTCCAGTATCCACGCGCTGCGTGGCGCATTGAACCAGTAACGGATACGCAGGCCCGGGTAGGTGTGGCCCATGATCTGCGTGCTGGTGGCGCGTACCTCGTCTTTCAGCCACAACACATCGGGAGTCGGGGGGTGGCCTGCGAAGACCTCGTCCAGGAATGCTTCCGGGGTCTGGTACAGCTCGCCGGCGAGCAACAGGCCGGCCGGTGAGAGTAACAGCAGGAAGGTGAGCAGTCCGGGCATGATGGGCGCAGAGCTTAGCAGAGTGGAGTTCGTCAGGCCGCACCGGGCCGTCTCAGAACTGCAGGCCGACACCGAGGTTGAAGCCGTCCTGCTCCGCGCCACTGTCATTGTCCTGCACCTGGTAGTCGGCCTTGATGACCACGTCCTCGTGCGGCCACCAGTTCACGCCAGCGTCCCACTGGGTGTTTTCACTGCCGGTGCTGTCGCCGGCGGCATTGTCCCACTGGTTGTAGCGGGCAAACACACCCAGGCTTTCACTGATCTTCCAGGACGGTTCGATATAGAAGCCGGTCTGCTTGTCTGCGCCCACGCTGGCCGGGCCGGAACCGTCCAGATCCCAGCGGGCATACAGGGCGCGCAGGCCGAACGGTCCACGCTCGAGGACGGCATGTGCTTCGTACAGCATGGCACTGCCGGCCTCTGAATCCTCGCCTTGGGTGATGTCGGACTGGTACTGAATGCTGCCTGCAATCTCGGTGCCCGGCATGCCGGTCCAGCGCAGGCGTGCCGTGGTGGCCAGGTCGTCTGCTTGGGCTTTGCCGGTCTTCTGCCGACCGTTGCGTGGCTGGTAGTCAGCATTTTTTTTGGTCTTCAGGCCTTCGTGCAGTGCCACATCATAGGACCAGCCCGGTGCCAGCTGGCCGGACAGGCCGGCACCGCCGGCCCACCAGGTGGCGGGGATGATATCGTGCTCGACAGGATTGCGTTCCACACCGTAGAACGTGGTGGGCTCGTGGGTTTCATTCAGGATGCCAACCGGCAGCAGGGTGACACCGGCACGGGCCATGTGCCGGTCATTGAGATCGAATTCCAGGTAGGCCTGTTCGACCTCCACCTCGCCGTCCTGGTCTTTCCCGGCGACAGCGTGTTCGACTTCGAGTTCGGAAAAGAAGCGGATGTCATCGTTGAATTCGTGGCCGAAGAACAGCACGAAGCGGTGCAGGTCGACTTCTTTCTGATCTTCGGCGCTACCGCTACCGTCCAGGTTGTTGTAATGGACCTCTGCATAGCCACCGATTCTGGTGCGATCGGCCCAGTTGCCGGATGTGCCGGAACTGCTGCCTTCAACGGCCACTACCGCGGCCTCGGCCTTCTCGTCGGCAGCGACCGCCCTGCGCTCGGTGGTCTGTTGCTGCTGCTTCAGCGCCTCGATTTCCTGTTGCTGCCGCTGGATGATTTCCCACAGCTCGGCGGTGGTCGGGGGTTCCTGTGCGGCCACACTGGTGTCATACAGCAGGGTGGCGCCCAGCAGGGCTGCGACTTGCACAAAGTACTTCATGTTGACGACTCCTGAAGGTAGTGAAAACGGTAGTCGCCATTGTACCTTTCGTTAAACTAAATACAAATCATTAGCATTAACAAGAATGAATGTCTGCGTGCGGATGCGCTAAATCCATGCAATACACTGTTTTTTAACAATATTTAACATTCAGCCAGGTGGTTATCTCTTCATGGGGGGATGGAATCCACGGTCCTCAGTCTATATATTGGATTTACTTGGTAATTAACCAGTTACAACCGGGGTGTGATATGGCTCAAACAGCAAATGGTTTTGCTCTCGAATTACAGGAAACGGACCTGGCGCTTACCGCTGCGGCACGCGAAAAAATGCTCGAGCTGTTCAGCCAGGTAGAAGATGACGACCTGAAGGCAATACGCGTGTTTGTCTCGGGCGGCGGCTGTGGCGGCATGGGCTACGGCATGACCTTCACCGATGCACGCTCCGAATACGATTGCGTGCGCAAGGAGCAGGGCTTTGAAGTGTTTGTCGACGCGGTTGCGCTGAACTTCCTGCGTGGCGTCGAAATTGATTACGTGGAGCGCCCGACCGGTGCCAGCTTTGTTTTCAACAACGCGTTCGCCATTACCGGCGGTTCGGGTACCTGTGGTGCCTGCGGTTCGGCGGGCGGCGGTTGCGGCTGACCGGTCTCGAATCCTCCAGGCAGGCACTCGCTGTGCGGGCAGTACCGCATAAGTGGGTAACGGCATGCAGCCACGCCTGCTACTGATTGCACCTCCCAACAGCTATCGCACGGCGGCCTTTCTGGCCGCCGCGCGCAGGCTGCAGATCGATATCCTGATTGCCTCCGAGGGCCGCTATTCACTGGTCAGCGAGATCGCGGACGGTTTGCACGTAGATCTTGC
>CAJQOV010000185.1 GCA_905480065.1 uncultured Gammaproteobacteria bacterium
CTTTCCCGGCACGACGTCGCACTGCGGGACAATAATATCCAGAACTTTCTCTATCAGCTGCTGCAGGCCGATGGCGAGCGCAGGGTTGGCCTGCTGGTGAACCCGAGCAAACAGATCAGGGCCATGGAACTGCTGGTGAACGACCAGAATGCCAGGATCATCGTCCTCGACGGGAACCCGGTGCTGGCCTTTCTCGAGGCAACCGGCAGTGAGCGCCTCGGGGATGAAACGGCCAGGCAGAAACACAGCGGCATCCTGAACAGGCAGGCGGTGATATCGAACCTGTTCGCCAGTTACTACGAAAGTTACAGCAGGAGGATGTATATCCTCGGCCGGTTGCTGCAACAGAGAGGGCAGGATGTCCTCTATTTAAACACGGCAGCGGGACACACGGATTCATCGCTAACGCCACGGCAGCTTGCTGACTTCTACCACGGGAGGCCCGGTGCTGCGCCAGGTGGGCCCGGAACGCAAGCGCTACTGCACTTCGATACCGGGCTCGAACTGCCTGAAGAGTACGCCTGCCTGCAGGATGTAATGGAATCTGTTGACCGGCTCATGGCTGACCGGCTTGCAAAGCTCGACGAGGTGGATACCGCGGAGCTGGTCGCAAACCAGGTGAAGTGGTCATAGTCACCGGTATACTGCTACGGTTTCCCGGCCACCGGGGCTGATTCCAGGGGATCGTGTGACTGTTTCCGTAGATCATCAGGACAAGCAAGGGGCCGCTGGAGAGCGGGTATGCCTGGTCGATGCCGACCGGCATGGGCGCGTGTCTGGTCTGGCCAATTGTCTCGCGCAACAGGGATACCGGGTTACCCTGCTGGGTGTTGGCAGTCACGCTGCCGCCGCTGAGCCGCTGCACGGCAATGTCACCCGCGAACAACTCGGGGCGCCGGGCGACCTGTTCGTCCAGCTGCCCCATGCCGCGCGCCAGTCCTACCTGCTGTTCCTGTATCTCCGTAACCGGGTGTTTGATGTCATCCAGTTCCCGGCGCGAGGCGGCATGGCTTACTACACCTTGCTGGCTCGCTCCCAGCGGCTTGCGTTGCAGGATGCGCGCATCGTCGTTCGCTGTGGCGGCACACGCACCCGGCAAGTCCTGTGTGAACACGGCACGGTCGACGACGTGGTGATGCTGGACGAGATGTTTCTGGAACGTCGCTGCCTCGAGCTGGCTGACCATGTCGCCTGCGAAGATGAGCGCGTGCTGAACTGCGTGCAGTCCACCACACGGCTCCCCGCGGACAGAGTATCCGTACTTGCAAGTCTTCCGGTAGCTGGAACCGGTGAGGGCGCTGCAGACGCCGGGCAACGGCTCAAGGCGGACTGGCAGGATTTGTATGCCCGGGTGCCGGGGTCACCCGCGGCTCCCGGGGAGACGCCGGATGACGAGGCGAGGCCGCTCGTCAGTGTCTGCCTGGTACACTTTGACCGGCCGCGGTTACTCGCCCATGCCGTCAGCTCCGTGTACGAACAGGAGTACGACAACCTTGAAGTCATCCTTGTCGATGACGGCAGTACCCAGCAGGCCTCCATCGATTACCTGGCCAGCCTCGAGCCGGTCTTTGCCGAGCGCGGCTGGCGCATTATCCGGCAGGAGAATGCCTACCTGGGTGCCGCACGCAACCATGCAGCCAGCGAAGCCCGCGGCGAGTACCTGCTGTTTCTCGATGACGATAACATCGCCACCCCGGGGCTGGTATCGACCCTGGTTGCTGTGCTGAATCGCACCGGGGTCGATATCCTGACCTGCGCGACCCATGTCTTCGAGGGCGACGGGGCCGCCCCGGGAGACATCGACAGGGGGACGCACTGGGTGCCGCTGGGTCCCGCGGTTGCATCCGGCGTGTTCCGCAACGTCTTCGGTGATGCCACGGCCCTGATACGAAAGGCGACGTTCGACCGGCTGGGCGGGTACACGGAGGACTACGGTCTCGGTCACGAGGACTGGGAGTTTTTTGCCCGCGCCGTGCTGGCGGGCTGTCGACTGGAGACCGTGCCCGTGCCGTTGCTGTATTACCGGGTGCGTGGCAGCGGCATGCTGCTGGGCGGAAACCGTGAGGCCAGCCTGGCCAGGAGCCTGCGGCCCTACCTGGAGCAGGTGCCGAAGGAGCTGCGACCGGTCCTGTTGCTGGCACTGGGGCAGGAACATTCACGCCAGGCAGGAGGGGGTGCGGGACTCACGCCGGCTGCCCTGCTGAAGCTGATACGGGGATTTGCCGGAGGTGGCGGCAAAAGCGGCATGATCAGGCGCTTTGTCCGCGTCGGCCGCAGCCAGGGGTGGGGCGTGGCGATCCGGGCGGCGCTCAGATACAGCAACCAGGACAGCTGAAGTATGCAGGCAGGCCGATCGATCCTTTATCTCGTCACGGAGGACTGGTACTTCTGCCTGCATCGCCTGCCCATCGCGCGGGCGGCACGGGACGCGGGCTACACCGTCTATATCGCAGCGGATTGCGTGATTCCCGTCGCCAGTCCAGCGGTATGACGTGAAAACCCTCGTCCTGCAGGACATGGCCATGGTCTTTCACACGCGCTGCAATATAGACGGTGTAGCCCGCGTCCCGTGCCGCCCGCGCGATGGGC
>CAJQOV010000186.1 GCA_905480065.1 uncultured Gammaproteobacteria bacterium
TCGAATCGCGTGGACATCGAACAGCTCATGTCTCACCTGTTCTCGAGTACCGGACTGGAACGTACGGCGCGCATCAACCTGAACATGATCGGGTTGGATGGACGCCCTGGAATCAACAGCTTGCTGGATATACTCCAGAAGTGGCTTCAGTACAGAACCGCCACCGTCCGGCGCCGTCTGGAGTACCGGCTCGACAAGGTCAACAGTCGCCTGCACCTGCTGGACGGTGTGCTGATTGCGTTCCTGAACCTGGACGAAGTGATCCACATTATCCGCACCGAGGACCACCCGAAACCGGTGTTGATGCAGCGCTTTCAGCTTACCGAAGAGCAGGTCAATTACATCCTCGATACCCGCTTGCGCCAGTTGGCCCGGCTCGAGGAAATGAAAATTCGCGGTGAGCAGGATGAGCTCGCCAGCGAGCGCACCGAGCTGCAGACCATACTGGGTTCGGAAAAACGGCTGAAGACACTGATCAGGCAGGAGCTGCGCGCCGACGCTGACAAGTACGGTGATGAACGTCGTTCACGGCTGGTTGAACGCGAGGCGGCACAGGTAATGGATGAAACGGCGCTGGTGCCAAGCGAGGCCGTTACGGTGGTTCTGTCCAGGAATGGCTGGGTGCGCGTTGCCAAGGGACATGATATCAATCCCGATGAAATGAGTTACAAGGCCGGCGATGGCTGCCTGGTGGCGGTACGTGGTCGCAGTAACCAGACCGCGGTATTTATCGATTCACTTGGCAAGACCTACGCCTTGCAGGCGCACACATTGCCCGGTGCGCGCGGGCAGGGTGAGCCGCTCAGTGGTCGCCTCAAACCCGCGGACGGTGCCCGCTTCTGTGGCGTGATGCTCGGCGACCCCGATCAGCTCTACCTGCTGGCCAGCGACGCGGGATATGGATTTGTGGTGAAGCTGGAAGACACGATCACGCGTAACAAGGCCGGCAAGTCGGTATTGTCGGTACCGAAGGGGGCCGGTGTGCTGCCTCCGGTAGCCATCCGCAGCCTGGATGATGACTGGGTGGTTGCGGCAAGCAGTGAAGGGTACATGCTGGTGATACCGCTGGCGGAGGTGCCGCAGTTACCGCGCGGCAAAGGCAACAAGATCATCAATATCCCTGCTGTGAAACTGAAAAATCGCGAGGAGTATGTGGCCGCGATGGAATGTATCCAGGATGGTGAAAAGCTGACTGTGCATGCCGGCAAGAAGTTCAAGACCATGAGTGCAGCCGAGGTGGATGAATTTGCCGGCGAGCGCGGTCGGCGTGGACTGAAGCTGCCACGTGGATACCAGAAGGTCGATCGCCTGGAAGTAATTCGTTCCTGATCGCGGCTCGCTGCCGGCACGGCCGGTCGGCTACTTCTGCTGCTGGCGTTTCAGTTCTCCAAGGTTGGCCAGCACCTTGTTGGCGCGATCGATGCGTTTGCGGATTTCCGGGTTCTCCGGGTCGAGTGAGTATGCCTCGGTCCAGGTTTTCAGTGCAGGCAGGATCTCTTCTGCCCGATACTGGGCATCACCTGTCAGCAGCAGTTCCTTGACCCGGACGCTGACAACCTGATCCAGGCTGTCCTGCACAGCTACCACTGCGCTGTCCTTGCTGGTTGAGGTGGGTATCTTTGCCAGTGTTGCCTGTGCGGTCTGCAACTTGTTTTCCTCGAGCGCTTGCTGTGTGGCTTCCAGCAACTGGCGGGTTTCCGTTTTCTCATCACGGGTTTTGTCACGCCTGATTCTGGCCTGCTTGCTGCTGACGGCCTGTTGCATGGACAGCAGGTCGGCCTTTTCCTGCTCCTGCAGGCCGGCCAGCATGGTTGCCGCCCGTTCTGATTCATCCAGTTGCAGGGACAGCTGCAGGCAGTATTTTGCAGATATCATGTCATCCTCTAGCTGCGCATATTCAGCGTGATCGATCAGGCGTGCTGAAATTTCCAGTGCTTCGGCCTGTTGCCGTGTGTATTCGCGGCTTTGCAGAAAACTCGGTGGCTGTAACCCGGCCTGCTGCTGGTACAGCTCCTGCTGGCCGAGCAGGAATTCTGCTCGTGCCAGCAACATGCTGCGTTCATTGATTTTTACCTGGTGTGCGCGCTGCTCTTCGAGATCGGCACGTAATCTTCGCAGCAAGGTGCTATGCGGCAGTTTCTGCAAGGCATCGGTCAGCAGTCCTACTGCACCAAGCAGATTCTGCGCAGACTCCAGTTCCCGTGCCCGGTTGTAAACCGAGCCCTCGTATTCTGACTCCAGAGTTATGATCGTTGTCTGGATTTCGATGGTGTCTATGGATGGATATTTACCGGTCAGTAACCGGGCGCGGGCGAATTCATTGTTTTGCAACAGTGCATCGAGGTCTTCCGGTCTGTCCTGCAGCAGGCGAATATTGTTTACCTCGGCGCAGCCCGACAGCAGCAGTAACAGCAGTAACAGCAGCAGCTCAGGAAGTGCGGGGTGTTTCCGGTCAAGCATGTTTTGCCTCGGCTGTTTCGTTGTTTATTATGGTTTCAAACTGCTGGTCGAGGATTTCCTGGTGATCGGCATTCAATTGTTCTACCCGATAGGTATACACCGGTTGACTGATGCCACGCAGACGGATTGCCTGGTATTCGCCGGCCAGCACTCTGGACTGCACATCCTTGCGCTGATACATCTCGCGCGAAATTACAATTTCATTGGCATTGGCAATCCCGCACAGCCGTGAAGCAAGGTTGACGGTGTCGCCGACCACCGTGTACTCCATCCTGCTGCGTGATCCCATGTTTCCGGCCAGCATGCTACCGGTATTGATGCCGATTCTGAACTCCACGGGGAACTGGTTCAGGGCCTCCCGGTTGCGATTTTCCTGTTCGATCAGGTTGTGTATGAGCAACGCGCAGGTGATCGCATGGAAGGCATGATCATGGTCCGGCTCCGGTGCGCCGAATACCAGCATGACTCCGTCTCCAAGGTACTTGTCGACCATTCCATGATTGATCTCGCAGGCATTGGTCACCAGCGTGAAATACCGGTTCAGCATGTTGACGAGTTCTTCCGGCCGGATACTTTCGGACATCTGTGTGAAACCCTTGATGTCGGCAAATATCACACTGCCTTCAACCCGTTTGCCACTAAGCCCGACATTGTCCAGGTTGGAGAGGATTTCACGGGCAACGCTGGGCGAAACGTAACGGCACAGGGCATTTTTGACCTGTGACTTTTCCAGCATGCCCTGGGCCATTTCATTGAAGGCCTGCATGAGCAGTCCCAGCTCGTCCTTGCGGCGCTCGTTGAATCGGAACGAGTAATCACCCGTTCCGATTACGTGGCTGGCATGGACCAGCTGGTCGATTGGCTGGGTAATGCGGCGCCCCATGGCGAACGCGACGCCAATACCAAGCAGGATGATCAGCAGGGTTGCACCGACGATGGCATGCATGGCCTCGCGCGCGAATGCATTCATTTCCGCCTGGCTGAAGGTAATCAGCGTATAGCCGGTAGTAATTTTCTGGAAAGTGACCGGTTGTACAAACGAGATGACCGGCCATGGATGATTGCCGTTCAACTGGTTCCAGGTCCAGGCATAGTTATCATCGGTTCCGGTGACGACCTGATCCAGGATATAGCGCGTGAGTGGATTCTTTTCCTCAAACAGACGGCCTGCGCTGGTAATGACTTCACCGTCCAGCGATATGATGGAACTACCCAGTACGCTGCTGCTGTTTGCGAAGCTGCTGGCAATGGCATCAAGTGCCAGCTTGTCATCCGCGAGCAGTGGTTCGCGCGCCGACTTGGCCATCAGTCTTGCCAGGGTGCGCCCTTGTTCGCTGATCTGGTGTTGCAGCTGTTGCGATTGTTGCTGTATCAACAGGCTGCCAAGCAATACCATGCAGCTGACTACCAGCAGGGTGATGATGAACGAAAGCTTGTAGGCCAGCGGGGTACGCTGCAGCATGTCAACCATGCGGCACCTGCGGTCGTTGATGCCGGACAGCCATTTGTGCAGCCGGCTGCGATACCGGTACACGATCATTGAACGGGACCGATTCATGGTGTCCGCCTGTTCGCTGCCGTTCTGTTGCACATTCGGATTCATGCGGCCAACCTGACACCGGCACGGATCGCAGCAACGTTGCAGTCTGTGTACAATGCCGACTTTGTGAGTTTTGCTGCAGGAACCTTATGACCCTGATCCGTCCTTTCGCCGGCCTGCGTCCGGTCAGGGCGCGCGCCAAGGATGTCGTTGCGCCACCCTATGATGTGCTCAGCAGTGCCGAGGCGCGTGTTCGGGCGCACGGGAAAGCGTGGAGTTTTCTGCATATTTCCAAGGCAGAAATCGATTTGCCGGAGTCCGTTGATCCGCATGACGCAATCGTGTACCGCACCGCCGCAGACAACCTGCAGCGCATGGTCGAACAGGGAGTGCTGGTGCGCGATCCCGAGCCCTGCTATTACGTGTACCGGTTGCGCATGGGTGATCATGTTCAGACCGGCCTGGTGGCAGCGGCCAGTGTTGCGGA
>CAJQOV010000187.1 GCA_905480065.1 uncultured Gammaproteobacteria bacterium
GTATCGACTCGGCGCTGGTGCTGGCGCTCGCGGTCGACGCGATCGGCGCGCACGCGGTCGAGGCGGTGATGATGCCGTCACGTTACACCTCGGGCATGAGCCTGGCAGATGCACGGGCCGAGGCCGAAGCGCTGGGCGTACGCTATCACGAGATTTCCATCGAGGCGCCGTTTGGCAGTTTCCTCGAGGTGTTGCAGCCGCTGTTCGCCGGTACCCGTCCCGATACCACGGAAGAAAATATCCAGGCGCGTTGCCGGGGTGTAATCCTGATGGCGTTATCCAACAAGCAGCGCCGTATCCTGCTGACCACCGGTAACAAGAGCGAAATGTCGGTCGGCTATGCCACGCTGTATGGGGATATGGCGGGTGGTTTTGCGCCCATCAGGGATGTGCCGAAGCTACTGGTATACCGGCTTGCACGTTACCGGAATGGCATCGCGCCGGTCATCCCGCAACGGGTGCTGGAGCGTCCTCCCTCCGCCGAGCTGGCGCCCGATCAGCAGGATTCCGACAGCCTGCCGCCGTACGAAATCCTCGATCCGATCCTGGAACGCTACATCGAGCTCGAGCGCAGTGTCAGTGACATTATTGCCGACGGCTTTGATGCGGCGGTGGTGCGGCGGGTGGCCGAGCTGGTGGATCGTAACGAGTACAAGCGCCGCCAGGCGCCACCCGGGGTGCGTATCACGCAACGGGCATTCGGGCGTGACCGGCGTTACCCGATTACCTCCGGTTACCAGAACTTCCAGAACGGCGGTGACTGATCGGACGGGTAGCCCTTGGGTGAATCGAGTCGTGCCACATCCGGGTGTTGCGGGTAATTCAGTCGCAACACCTTCATGGCGTCATCCGCCAGGTCACGTGCACCCAGTTGCCGGTAGGCGCGCACCATGATCACCAGTGCGTCAGGCACCGAGGGCGTGCGCTGGAAGTTCTCGATCACGTATTTGCCACGATTCGCTGCGGCCACGAAGGCCTTGCGCCGCATGTAGTAGTCGGCTACGTGCAATTCGTAGGCGGCCATGTTGTTGCGCAGGTATACCATGCGTTGCGCTGCGTCGCGCGTATAAACGCTGTCGGGGTATAGTACGGTCAGCTGGTTGAAGTCGTCATAGGCGGCGCGCATGGTCACCGTGTCCCGCTCGGAGGGATCCTGCGGCAGTATCTTGTCAACGAAGGACCTGCCGCGATAGTAATTGGTCAACCCCTTCAGGTACCAGGCATAGTCCACGTTGGGATGACGCGGGTAGATCTTGATGAAGCGATCGGCGGTGGCGATGGCCAGGTCAGGCTCGTCGAACTTGTAATACGCGTAGGCTATTTCCAGCTGTGCCTGCTGTGCGTAGCGCCCGAACGGGTAGCGTGCGTCCAGCTTCTCGAAATAGTCGATGGCCTTCTCGTAGTTGCTGTCGGCCAGTTCTTCCTTGGCGGCAGTGTACAACTGGTTGGCCGACCAGTCCCTGGTTGCATCCACCTGTTCCGGCAGCAATGAACAGCCGCTGCTGGCGAGCATCAGGGTGAGCACTAAAAAAAACGTCAGACGCATATGATTTCTATGTCAAAATTGCCAGCAGTAGCGGCGCCGGTTGCGCGTGCCGCGAGAGTATAACCCAAACTTCGGACAAACATGGCGTCGAACGTACAGCTGCAGTTGACCATCCCCGACGAAATGCGCGGCCAGCGTCTCGACGTGGCGCTGGCCGCGCTGGTGCCGGATTACTCGCGCTCGCGCCTGCAGCAATGGATCCGGGCCGGGCAGGTGACGCTGGACTCGCATGTGGCGCAGGTGCGGCAAAAGGTCACTGGCGGCGAGCAGGTACGGGTCGATGCCGAGTTGCAGGAACAGACCCGCAGTGCACCGGAGCCGATCGAGCTGGACGTGGTGTATGCCGACGACGACCTGCTGGTCATCAACAAGCCGGCTGGGCTGGTGGTGCATCCTGCGGCCGGCAACCCGGCCGGCACGCTGCTCAATGCCCTGTTGCATTACGACGCCGGGCTGGTCAACCTGCCGCGCGCAGGCATCGTGCACCGGCTCGACAAAAGCACCACCGGCCTGCTGGTGGTGGCGCGCAACCTGATTGCGCACCATCACCTGGTCAATGCATTGCAGGAACGCAGCGTCAGGCGCGAATACCTGGCCGTCGTCAATGGTGTGCTCACTGCCGGCGGCTGTGTCGAGGCGCCGATCGGTCGACACCCGGTCGACCGCAAGCGCATGGCGGTGAGTCCCGGTGGCAAGGAAGCGATTACCCACTACCGCGTCGAGCAACGCTACCGTGCGCACACCCTGGTGCGGGTGCGGCTGGAGACCGGGCGCACGCACCAGATCCGCGTGCACATGGCCCACATTCACAGCCCGATTACCGGTGACCCGGTCTATGGCGGCCGCCTGCGCCTGCCGGCCGGGGCTACGCCGGAACTGAACGAAATGCTGGGTAATTTCCGGCGCCAGGCCCTGCATGCGACGCGGCTGGAGCTGGTCCATCCGGGCAGTGGCGAGCTGATCAGCTGGGAGGCGGCCATGCCGGCAGACCTGCAGCAGCTGGTCGAGGCCCTGGCTGCCGATGCGGCGGAATTACGCGATGGTGCATGACTGGATCGTGCCGGACTGGCCGGCAGCGGCGCGGGTACGCGCGGTATGCACGACGCGCCGCGGTGGCATCAGCGTAGCCCCGTACGATTCCATGAATCCGGCAGCTCATGTCGGCGATGACCCTGCGGCAGTGAACGAAAATCGCGCGTTACTGAACAATGCCTTGAACCTGCCGGCGTCACCGGTCTGGTTGCAGCAGGTGCACGGCATTGACGTGGTGAATGCGGCGCGGGTGCACGGTACCCCTGACGCCGATGCGTCGTGGACCAGCCAGGACAGCGTGGTGTGCGTGGTCATGACAGCGGATTGCCTGCCGGTATTGTTGTGCGATCGCGCCGGTCGCTGCGTGGCAGCGGCACATGCCGGCTGGCGCGGACTGGCCGCCGGCGTCATTGAACAGACCGTGTCGGCATTGCCGGCGCGGCCGGACCAGCTGCTGGCCTGGCTCGGTCCGGCCATCGGTCCGGCCGCCTACGTGGTCGGAAGCGAGGTACGCGACACGTTCCTTGCGCACGCTGCGCAGGCCGCCGACGCGTTCACCGCGGCGGCGGGTGGCTGGCATGCCGACCTGTACCGGCTGGCGCGCCAGCGCCTGGCGCGACTGGGGGTGACTGCGGTGTACGGCGGCGAATTCTGCAGTTTCAGCGAGCGTGACCGGTTTTATTCCTATCGGCGTGACGGGGCTACCGGCCGCATGGCCTCCCTGATCTGGCTGGCGGGTGAGTGAGCCTGTGCGTATCATGAGCGCCCCGTTGACGAGTGAGGCATGACCGTGTCGTTGCTAGCCTGGATCGTGATTTTCAGTTTGCTCGGTGGCCTGCTCAGCGTGCTGGCTGCGGCGCTGTTCCTGCTGGTCAGCGAGACGTTACGCAATCACCTGTTGCCGCACCTGGTCAGCTTTGCCACCGGCACCCTGCTGGCGGCGGCCCTGCTCGGGTTGTTGCCGCATGCGCTGGCCGGCGTCGCCAGTACCGATACGCATGTGATTCCGCTCGCGGTATTGCTTGGTCTGCTGGGATTCTTCCTGCTCGAAAAGCTGGTGTTATGGCGCCACTGCCACGCTGATCATTGCGAGGTGCATGTGCCGGATGAGAAGGACCACCGGCATTCCACCGGCACCATGATCCTGATCGGAGACAGCTTGCACAACTTCCTGGATGGCATCCTGATTGCCGGCGCCTTCCTGACCGACATTCACCTGGGCGTGGTGACCAGCCTGGCGGTGGCCGCGCACGAGATACCGCAGGAGGTGGGGGACTTTGCGGTGCTGTTGCACAGCGGCTACAGCCGTGGACGCGCCTTTGTCTACAACGTCCTGTCCAGCCTGACCACGGTGATCGGCGCGGTACTGGCCTGGTTCGCGCTGCAGGAAATGCAGCATCTGCTGCCCTATATCCTCGCCGTTGCCGCCTCGAGCTTCATCTATATAGCCGTGGCCGACCTGATCCCCACCCTGCACCAGCGCGCCGAGGGCAAGGCCGCCATCCAGCAGATCATCCTGATCGCTGCCGGCGTGCTGCTGATCTACGCCACCCATTCCACCCTGCATTAATGCCGTTTTATGCGCTGATCGGCGCGCTGCGGCCTTGAAATCGCGGAAACACCCCCCCACCTGAAAGGTATAGCGAAGTATTCAAGCGCGGAGGCGTTTTCAGATGCGAATGGACAAAATGACCAGCAAGTTCCAGCAGGCACTTGCGGATGCCCAGAGCCTGGCGGTCGGGCGTGATCACCAGTTTATCGAACCGGCCCACCTGATGGCGGCGCTGCTCGACCAGGAGGGGGGCACGGTGCGCCACCTGCTGACCCAGGCCGATGTCAACGTGAACCTGCTGCGTTCGCGGCTGGGTGAGCTGCTCGACCAGGTGCCAACCGTGCATGGGGCCGAAGGCGATATCCATATTTCCAATGATCTCGGGCGCTTGCTGAATGTCACTGACAAACTGGCCCAGCAGCGCAAGGACAGTTACATCTCCAGTGAGCTGTTCATCCTGGCGGCGATCGAGGACAAGGGCCAGCTCGGTGAGCTGCTGCGCAAGGCCGGTGCCAGCAAGGGGCTGATCGAGCAGGCCATCGACAAGATGCGCGGCGGCCAGCAGGTCAACGATCCAAATGCCGAGGAACAGCGCCAGGCGCTGGAGAAGTACACCATTGATATGACCGAGCGTGCCGAGCAGGGCAAGCTCGACCCGGTGATCGGGCGTGACGATGAGATCCGCCGCACCATCCAGGTATTGCAGCGGCGCACCAAGAACAACCCGGTGCTGATCGGTGCGCCGGGCGTGGGCAAGACCGCCATCGTGGAAGGCCTGGCACAGCGCATCATCAATGGAGAAGTGCCGGAAGGTTTGAAGGGCAAGCGCCTGTTATCGCTCGATATGGGGTCGTTGATTGCCGGGGCGAAATTCCGCGGCGAGTTCGAGGAGCGGCTCAAGGCCGTGCTCAATGACCTGTCCAAGCAGGAAGGCCAGGTAATCCTGTTTATTGATGAATTGCACACCATGGTCGGGGCCGGCAAGGCCGAGGGTGCCATGGACGCCGGCAATATGCTCAAGCCGGCGCTGGCGCGCGGTGAACTGCACTGCGTGGGTGCCACCACGCTGGACGAGTACCGCAAGTATGTCGAGAAGGACGCCGCGCTGGAGCGGCGCTTCCAGAAGGTGCTGGTCGACGAGCCGAGCGTGGAGGACACCATCGCCATCCTGCGCGGCCTGAAGGAGCGCTACGAGGTACACCACGGTGTCCAGATCACCGACCCGGCCATCGTGGCCGCCGCCATGCTGTCGCACCGTTATATCGCCGACCGCCAGTTGCCGGACAAGGCCATCGACCTGGTTGACGAAGCGGCCAGCCGTATCCGTATGGAAATCGATTCCAAGCCGGAAGTCATGGACCGGCTGGAACGACGCCTGATCCAGTTGAAGATCGAGCGCGAGGCGCTCAAGAAGGAGTCCGACGAGGCCTCGAAGAAGCGCCTGGCCACCCTGCAGGACGAGATCGATGCGCTGGAGCGCGAGTTCTCCGACCTGGAAGAGATCTGGAAATCCGAAAAGGCCGCCGTGCAGGGCGCCAGCCATATCAAGGAAGAGCTGGAACGCGCGCGCATGGAATTCGAGACCGCGCACCGTGCCGGCGACCTGGCGCGGGCCTCAGAACTGCAGTACGGGCGCATCCCGGAACTGGTCAAGCAACTGGCCGCCGCCGATGCCGCCGAGACGCAGGAAATGAAGCTGTTGCGCAACAAGGTCACGGAAGAGGAAATCGCCGAGGTGGTTTCCAAGTGGACCGGCATCCCGGTGTCCAAGATGCTGGAAGGCGAACGGGAAAAACTGCTGCGCATGGAAGAGTCGCTGCAGCAGCGCGTGGTCGGGCAAAGCGAGGCGGTACGCGTGGTGTCCGATGCCATTCGCCGTTCGCGCGCCGGTCTGTCCGACCCGAACCGGCCGAACGGCTCGTTCCTGTTCCTCGGTCCGACCGGTGTCGGCAAGACCGAGCTGACCAAGGCGCTGGCCAGCTTCCTGTTCGATACCGAGGAGTCGATGGTCCGCATCGACATGTCGGAGTTCATGGAGAAGCATTCCGTGGCGCGCCTGATCGGCGCGCCGCCCGGCTACGTCGGCTACGAGGAAGGCGGCTATCTAACCGAGGCGGTACGCCGCAAGCCGTATTCGGTGATCCTGCTCGACGAGGTGGAAAAGGCGCACCCGGATGTCTTCAACGTATTACTGCAGGTGCTGGATGACGGGCGCCTGACCGATGGGCAGGGCCGTACCGTGGACTTCCGCAATACGGTGATCGTGATGACCTCCAACCTCGGCAGCCAGATGATCCAGGAACTGGCCGGCGAGGAGAATTACGAAACCATGAAGGCGTCGGTGATGACCGTGGTCAGCGGGCACTTCCGGCCGGAGTTTATCAACCGTATCGATGACGTGGTGGTGTTCCATCCGCTCGGTCGTGAACAGATCCGCGCCATTGCCGACCTGCAGATTGCCATCCTGCGCAAGCGGCTGGCCGAGCGCGAGATCGGCCTGGAACTGACCGATGCCGCGCTGGATCAGATCGGCACGGCCGGTTTCGATCCCGTGTACGGTGCCCGCCCGCTCAAGCGCGCCATCCAGACCCAGCTGGAGAATCCGCTGGCGCAGGAAATCCTCGCCGGCCGCTTCGGTCCGGGCGACGTCATCCAGGTCAAGGCCGTGGACAGCCGGTTGATATTTACCGCCGGTTCCGGAGACGCGGCGAGCGCCGCCTGAAACCTCCGCGTTCCAGTCACCGCATCCGGCCGGGTGCGGTGACTGCGGTCAGAACGGCTGGCTGATATCCGTGGCGGGGTGCCGCTATACTAGCGCGCGTCCGCGCTACCTGGTCCTGCACCCATGCCCCGCTACCTGAAAGCGCTCCACTACCAGCTTTTCCTGCTGTTGCTGTTGCTGGTCCTCTGCGCGGTGATCTACCGGCCCGGTTTGGGTGGCCCCATGCTGCTGGATGACTTCCCGCAGCTTTCCGGACTGATGGAATCGGACAGCCAGGATTGGCATACCCTGGCCGGCAACTACCTGCTCAGCAACAGCGGACAACTCGGACGGCCGGTGTCGATGGCGAGTTTCATCGCCAGCGCCATGCTACATGGCAACGACCTCCGATACTGGAAGGCAGCCAACCTGCTGATCCACCTGATGACCGCGCTGGTGGTGTTTTTCCTTGCCCGGGTCCTGCTGCGCGCCACCTCGCTTGCCGCCGGGAAGGAAGCGGCGGGCTGGCTGGCGCTGCTGGTCGCCGGCCTGTGGCTGCTTCACCCCCTGCAGGTCAGCACCGTCTTGTATACCGTGCAGCGCATGTCGCAGCTGGCCGCCCTGTTCTGCTTTGCCGGCCTGCTCGCCTACAGCAGCGGACGCATGCGGCAGGTCAGCGCAAGCGGCGGCGGATGGTGGCAAATCGCCGTGGCCTGGCTGGTGTGCCTGCCGTTGGCGGTGCTCAGCAAGGAGAACGGCGTATTGCTGTTGCTGCTGCTACCACTGGTGGAACTGGTCGTGTTCCGTGGCGCATCGTTCTCGATCATGCACGCCAAATCTTCCCGGTACCGGTTCGCAGTCACGCTGCTGCCCGCGATAGTCGGCGGCGTGTACCTGCTGCTGCATTTTGACCAGCTCGTACTTAACAGCTACGCCGCGCGTGAATTTACGCTGACGGAACGACTGCTGACCCAGTCGCGGGTGCTGGTCACATATCTCTGCCAGCTGCTGGTGCCGCTGCCGCGCCTGATGGGCTTCTACCATGATGATATCGTTCTCTCCAGGGGACTGGTGAATCCTGTCAGTACGCTGGGTTCCATGTTGTTGCTGGCGGGGCTGCTCTGGCTGGCGTGGCGACTGCGGCGCTATCAGCCGCTGGTCACGCTGGGCATCCTGTTTTTCTTCATCGCACACGCGCTGGAGTCGACCATCTTCCCGCTGGAAATGATGTTCGAGCACCGCAACTATCTCGCCTCATTCGGGGTACTTCTGGCTGTCGTTGCCGTGCTTGCGCGGCTGGGTCGGCAGCCATGGCTGCAGGCAAGCGTGGGTATTGTCCTGCTGCTGGTCTGTTCCTCGCTCACGTGGGTGCGGGCCGGCATCTGGGGCTCGACACCCTTGCTGATGCAGCACATCTACGCCGTACATCCCGACTCGAAACGCCTGATTGTCATCAACGCCAACCGCTATGCCGATGGCGGGGATTACCCGCGTGCGCTCACGCTGCTCGGCAGGTACGACGATCCCGGTTTCCGTCTCAACCGCCTCTATATTGGCTGCCTGCGCGACGGGCGCATCGCGGATGGTGAGTTGCAGGAGATGATTGCCGCCATGCAG
>CAJQOV010000188.1 GCA_905480065.1 uncultured Gammaproteobacteria bacterium
CTTCGGCCTGCAGGGTGATGTCACCTCGGACGCTGCAAGCGTGTTGCCGCTGACACGGGCGGCACTGGAGATTGCCGGCCTGCGTTTCATGCGTGACCCGACACGCGGCGGACTCGCCACCGTCGCCCATGAACTGCAGCACGCCACCGCCATGGGCATCACGCTCGCGCAGCAGGCCATACCGGTCAACGATCCGGTGCAGTCCGTGTGCGACATGCTCGGTTATGATCCGATGTACCTGGCCTGTGAAGGTCGCGTCGTCGCCGTCATCGACCCCGCCCGCGCGGAGAACTTGCTGCAGGCCTGGCAACAGCTGCCCGATGGCGAGCAGGCGGCCATCATCGGGCGGGTCGACAAGGCCTCGTCACACGTGCTGCTGGAAACGCAACTGGGCGGTGAACGTATCCTCGAGGAACTCGAGGATGACCCGCTGCCGAGAATCTGCTGAGCGACGCCCGGGCTGCTGTCACACGGGTGATTGTCCGGTTATGATCAATGTAACTGGCAAACCGCTATAAGGCAGGCCCTGTATGCTCAATTCGTCACTCAATTACCTGTTCGGCCTGCGCGGCGTCGCGGCGGATGAGCGGCCGGCAGCGCAACGCTGGGCCAAGCGCTTTGAAGTGCCGATGATCCTGCTGGCACTGTGGATCGTGATCGAGTGGTACCTGGTTGCCCGGGGTGTCTACCCGGGTACGCTGGAGAGGATCACCGACTGGCTCATCTGGCTGTTTTTTGTGCTTGAAACGCTGGTGCTGTCCAGCCTGGTCAAGAACAAGAAACACTACCTGCTCAGCAACTGGATGAACCTGCTGATCATCGGCGTCGGTATGCCCCTGCTGTGGGGCGCTGGCGGCTACGCCGCAAGACTGCGGCTGTTGCGCCTGGTGCTGCTGATCCCCCTGATGCTGAACACCTCGAACACCGTGCGCAGGGTACTGTCGCGCAACCACCTCGGCACCACCCTGCTGGTAGCGCTGGTCTTTACCCTGATGGCCGGGATGCTCATTACCGGCATCGACCCGAACATCGAGGATATCTGGGAAGGCTTCTGGTGGGCCTGGGTGACCGTCGCCACGGTCGGCTACGGCGATATCGTACCCACGAACACGGCCGGCAAGATTTTCGGCGCCGTGGTTATCCTGTTTGGTGTGGGTTTTTTCTCCCTGCTGACCGCCAGCTTCTCGGCCTACTTCGTGTCGCGTGGCGAGATCGAGATCGAGGAAGAAGAGGCCGAGGAAATATACCGCCTCAAGGACCTCGAAAAACGCATGCAGCGTATCGAGAAGACCCTGCAGCGAATCGAGACACAACTGGACGGGGACCGGGACAGGGCATGACGTCGATCGCCCATGAACAACACGCCTGGCCGCTGAATCTGCAATGATTCACAATCACAAGCGCCTTATCCTGCTATGCCTGCTGCTGGGCTTACCAGGCGCAGTCGCGGCCTGGCAGTTCCACACCGCGCACAGCGACCCGGTCGCGCCGGTGCTGCTGGGCGTGACCAGCATCCTGCTGGTGGCATTGCTGGGACGTTTCAGCGCGCGCAAGCTGGGGCTGCCCACGGTGCTCGGCGAACTCGGGCTGGGCATCCTCATCGGCAACCTCGCCTATGCACTGGGCTTTGACCTGATCGTGATCCTGCGCGAGGGCCCGGCCTTTTTTGACGCGGTCAGGGACCTGTTGAACGGCAAGGCCGTCGATGCGGAGTGCATCAAGGCGATGTGCCCGGACCGGGCGGAACATTTGCTCACCCTGTTGCGC
The DNA here is from genome assembly GCA_905480065.1 of uncultured Gammaproteobacteria bacterium. GTDB lineage: Bacteria > Pseudomonadota > Gammaproteobacteria > UBA9214 > UBA9214 > UBA9214. The sequence continues at coordinate 1,768 of CAJQOV010000188.1, forward strand.
GGGCCACACGGCAACGAACTGATCGCGGTCGCACAGACACTGGATGTGTTCTCCCGCTACGGCGTCATCTTCCTGCTGTTCATGGTGGGACTGCGTACCAGCGTCAATGAAATGCGCCAGGTCGGGACGGAATCCATGCGCGTGGCCCTGATCGGGGTGCTGCTGCCGTTCATGCTCGGTTTCCTGTCCTCGCGGCTGCTGATACCGGACATCACCCTGCACACCAGCCTGTTCCTCGGCGCCGCACTGGGCGCCACCAGTGTCGCGATTACCGTCATGGTCCTGAAGGAACTGCACATGGACCAGACCAAGGTCGCACGCATCATCCTCGGGGCAGCGGTGCTCGATGACATCCTCGGCCTGCTGCTGCTGGCGATTGTCAGCGGCATCGTCGTCACCGGTGGCATCGACAGCCTGCAGATACTCAGCGTGATCGCCATGACCACGCTGTTCCTGGCGGGTGCGATATACCTGGGCCCCATGGTACTGAAGTTCATCATTCGCCTGGTGCGTCATCTGGATCTCGGGGAAGCCAAGCTGTTTATATCGTTCCTGTTTGTCATGGCACTGGCCTGGCTGGCCAACCTCGCGGGGCTGGCAACCATCGTCGGTGCCTTTACCGCCGGGCTGATCATGCAGGATGCCTATTTCCACCACTGGGGTCCCGAGCACGAACACAGCGTCTGCATCAAGGACCTGATCATGCCCATCGAGGCCATCCTGGTACCGATATTCTTCGTGCTGATGGGTGTCCAGGTGAAACTGGAAACCTTCAT
>CAJQOV010000189.1 GCA_905480065.1 uncultured Gammaproteobacteria bacterium
CTGGACTCGCCGGTGATCAGCACGCCGGTACCCATGACTTCCATGAACACCCCGTGCAGGGTAATTTTCTCAACGAAGAAATTGCTCAGGTAATACTGCAGATTCTGGATGGTGTCCTGGCTGTTTAGCTGGCTCGACAGCAACGGCGTGCAACTGGTCCGTGCGCCGGCGACGAGATCGGCCGGCGCATCCAGTTTGCCGGAGATGATCACCAGGCGGGTGTGGCTGGAATACAGCTGGCTGAGGGCATCCTTGCGCGAATTCTTGCCCAGCTTGTCGAGGTAGCCAAGTTCCTGTCTGCCCACCACCTGCACACGGTGCGGGTTGATCAGGTTGAGTTGCCCGGCCAGCGAGGTGTCCAGCTGGTGATATTCGCTGGAATGCACCTGGTAGCCGGGATTTTCACTGCCGCAGATCCAGGTCAGACCGAGCTTTTCTTCCAGGTCGTGGAACAGCGTGCTGATCTGAAGCGTGGTGCTCATGCGGAGATTCGCTGGCTCTCCCACTCGTAGAGCTGGTCCAGCACGCAGGTGCCATCGTCACACTCGCGCAACAGCGCGCAAATGGTCTTGTTGCTGAAAATCTCGGCAATGGTGGAAAGCACCTGCAGGTGTTCCTCGGTCGAGTCCTCCGGCACCAGCAGCGAGAAAACCAGGTCGACCGGTTGCCCGTCTGCGGCATCGAAAGCAATCGGTTTCCTGATCCGGATGAAGGCGCAGACGGGCTGTTCCAGGCTGGCCATGCGGCCATGCGGGATGGCAACCCCCTTGCCAAGCCCGGTGCTGCCAAGCCGCTCACGGTTGATCAGGGCCTCGAAGATGGCCTGCCCCGACAGGGACGGGGAACTGCTGCCAAGCAGTTCGCTGAGCTGCTCGAGCAGGCGTTTTTTACTGGCGATGTCGTCACAGACAACGACGCGCTCCGGTGCAAGTAAGCTGGTAATGTTCATGACGGTAATGAGTTTCTGGAGGTCCTGTATGTAGTGGACAGACTGCTGCATCACATGCGTGTCACAGGTCCCGGGTAATGGATCCTTCGCTGCGGTGGTGGTCGGTCATTTTTTCCTTGTGCTTCTTGACCTGGCGATCCAGCTTGTCGGTCAGGGCGTCAATGGCCGCGTACATGTCTTCCTGGACGGAATCGGCAAACAGGTTGCCTCCGGCTACGTGCAGGGTTGCCTCTGCCTTGTGGCGCAGCTTTTCCACGGTCAATACCACGTGGATGTCCTGCACGATATCAAAGTGGCGTTCCAGACGTTCCATCTTGGTATTGACGTAGTCACGTAACGGGTCAGTCAGGTCAACGTGATTTCCGGTCAGACTGATTTGCATGATCATGCTCCTCTGGTTTGCCTATGACAGGCGTTTGCGTTCATTGGAAGGTGAGATCGACAGCGCTTCGCGGTATTTGGCAATGGTACGGCGAGCCACGTTGATCCCCTGGTCGGCCAGCACGCTGGCCATTTTACTGTCGCTCAGCGGTTTGGCAGGATTTTCCGCGGCCACCAGCTTCTTGATGATGGCGCGGATTGCCGTTGCCGAGCATTCTCCGCCGGACTCCGTATTCACGTGGCTGGAGAAGAAATACTTGAATTCGTAGATACCGCGCGGTGTGTGCATGTACTTGCGCGTGGTCACCCGCGACACGGTTGATTCGTGCATCTCGATCGCCTCGGCGATGCTGCGCAATACCAGCGGTTTCATGGCTTCCTCACCGTGTTCGAAAAAGGCATGCTGGCGTTCCACAATACTGTTGGCAACCTTGAGCAGGGTGTCGTGGCGGCTTTGCAGGCTTTTCAGAAACCAGCGCGCTTCCTGCAGGTTGTCACGCAGGTAGTTGTTGTCCTTGCTGTGGTTGCCGCGCTTGATCAGGTTGGCATAGAGCGAATTGATGCGCAGTTTGGGTATCGACTCGGGGTTCAGTTCCACCTGCCAGGCATCCCCGTTTTTGTACACGAAGACGTCGGGAATGATGTATTCCGGTTCGGTGGTGTTGTAGGCCGAGCCGGGGCGCGGGTTGAGCGACTGGATCAGGTGAATGATGTGCTGCAGGTCGTCGGATGCCAGGTTCAGCTTGGAACAGAGGCGTGCGTAGTCGCGGTTACTGAGCAGGCTAAAGTAATCCCGCAGCACGATCCTGGCTGCCTTCAGCCAGGGCGTTTCCGGTGCAAAATGGTCCAGCTGCAGCATCAGGCTTTCGCGCAGGTCGCGCGCGCATACGCCGATCGGGTCAAGTTGCTGAATACAGTGAATAACTGCCTCGACCTCGTCCAGCTCCGTGTCGAGCGCAGCGTCCAGGGATTTGATCAGTTCTGCCGGGGAGGCGGTCAGGTAACCGTCCTCATCGATGGAGTCGATTACCGTGTGTGCAATTTCCAGGTCTTTCTCCGACAGGTTGCTCATGTCTACTTGCCAGACCAGGTGGTCGCGCAGGTTTTCGCCACTGATGGTCACCGTTTCCAGCAGGTCGTGGCCACCGGTGTCCGGCGCGCTGAAGCTGGTGGCACCCGTGTCGAACAGGTCTTCCCAGTTGCTGTCGACCGGCAATTCGTCCGGGATGTTGTCGGTGTTGCCTGCGGCGGTGATCGCGGAGTCGTGCTCGCTGCCGTTGACATCCGTTTCCGGCCCGGTGACTTCCACGCCGGTACCGTCGTCCTGCTCCAGCAGCGGGTTGGATTCCAGGGTTTGCTGAATCTCGGCCTGCAATTCCAGCGTCGACAACTGCAGCAGGCGGATGGCCTGTTGCAGCTGGGGGGTCATGGTCAGGCTTTGACCGAGTTTAAGTTGCAGCGATTGCTTCATAGGGAATCAGGGCTTACCCGATATCCGCTGATTAATGACCTGATCGAAAAAACTGGCATACAAAAAGTATATTGCACGAACCGTGCCACCCCGGCAATAACCTTTTTTCTCATCGTTCACAGCCGGAACTCGGTGCCGAGGTAGACCTCGCGAACGCGCTGGTCATCCAGTACCGCCTGGGGTGTTCCGGAGGCGATCACCCGACCCTCGCTGAGGATATAGGCCGTATCACAAATACCCAGTGTTTCCCGAACGTTGTGGTCGGTAATGAGTACCCCGATGCCACGCTCGCAGAGGTGTTTGATGATCTGCTGGATATCGAGCACCGAGATCGGATCGACGCCTGCGAACGGTTCGTCGAGCAGGATGAAACGCGGATTGGCGGCCAGCGCGCGTGCGATTTCGACGCGCCGCCGTTCCCCGCCGGAGAGACTGATACCGGCCTGGTCGGCGAGGTGTCCGATGTGCAGTTCATGCAGCAGGGAGTCCAGCGTTTCGTTACGCTGCGCGCGCGTGAGGTCCTTGCGTATCTCAAGCACCGCCATGATGTTTTCGGCCACGCTAAGCTTGCGGAATACCGAGGCTTCCTGTGGCAGGTAGCCCAGTCCGTGCCGGGCCCGTACGTGCATGGGTTGCCCGGTCAGGTCGGCGCCGTCCAGTTCGATGCTGCCTTCGCCGCAGGGCACAATGCCGACGATCATGTAAAAGCAGGTGGTTTTACCGGCGCCATTCGGCCCCAGCAGTCCCACGACCTGGCCGCTGTGTATGGATATCGATACGTCATCGACCACGCGCCGTGACTGGTAGCTTTTGCCCAGGTTGTGTGTTTGCAGCAGGCTCATTCCGGCGTGGTCGGGGTTGCTTCGCTGGCGGGCTTGTCGGGTTGCAGGGTGATGTGAACGCGATCACCGCTGCCATCGCCACCGGCATGTACGGTATTGCTGCGCAGGTTGAATTCGATACGGTCACTGCGGAATTCCTCGCGTCCTGACTGACGGATGCTGGCATTGCCTTGCAGCAACAGTTGCTGTGTGTCGGTGTGGTACTCAATGCGTTCGGCTTCGGCCTGCTGGTCGGTATCTGCGCCATCCGGGCGTTGCGAGAAACGCGCCGGGTTGCCTTCTACATAAATAAGCTCAATGCGCCTGTTGTTCAGCGTTATGGACATTTTGCTGCCCAGCATTTGCAGGGTTCCCTGGTGCAGCTCCACGTTGCCCTCGTAGACGCTGACTCCGTTTTTATCATCCAGGCTTGCCTTGTCGGCTTCTACATAGATCGGTTCGCTACGGTCGCTGCTCAGGGCGTGGCCCGGCAGCGGCCAGAGCAGTACCGCCAGGCCAGCGAGTAAAGCGCGGAATACAGCCCTAACTGGCGCCATTCAGTCGGCCTCTTACCCGGGAATGCAGTTCCAGGCGGTTGTTGTTGAAGTCCGCGCTGAACCCGTTGGTGTCGAGTTGGTAACCGTTTCCGGTGATGCTGGCTGCCTGTGCTGTCTCGGCCAACCGGGCGCCGGGCTTGACCAGCACGTCGCTGGTTTCGATCCGCAGCGGGACGCCGGATCCGGCGTCCAGTTGCTGAATGGTAACCTTGCCCTGCAGCCACACCGGGTCTCCATCCTGTGCGGTATAGCCACTTTCGGCCAGCAACAGCCAGTGGCTGTCGCTGTGGCGGGTCAGCTCCAGCCGGGGTTGCTGGAACTGCAGGCGATCCGTGTCCGGGAAATACTCCATGGTGCTGGCGTGGATCTGGTAAATCCGCTTGCCATCCCTGTTCATGATGTCCAGTTGTACGTTCTCGGCGAACGCATCCGGTACGGGTTCGCCAGTGGCGGTCGACACGGGGCGCGACTCCTGCTGGCGAAACAGCCGGTTACTGGCAAATACCAGCAGCACCAGCACGATAGTGACAGCCAGTTGCTTGCGGTTCACAGGTAGCTGTCCAGTTCCCGCTGCAACACGCCATGCGCTTCCATGATCAGCTCGCAGACATCGCGCGCTGCACCACGGCCACCGCCATGCGGGGTCTGCCAGTGACTGTGATGCACTACCAGCGGGTGTGCGTCCTGTACCGCGATGGCGAGACCGACCCGGGACATCACCGGCAGGTCTACCACATCGTCGCCGACATAGGCAGTTTGTTCCGCGCTGACGCCAAGACTGGCAATCAGTTCCTCGAAGGCCGGCAGCTTTTCCAGTTTGCCCTGGTAGACATGGGTGACGCCGAGATTCTTCATGCGGTGCTCGACTACCTGCGAACTGCGGCCGGTGATGATGCCGACCGTTACGCCGTACTTCTGCAGCATCTTGATGCCGTGCCCGTCGCGCGAGTTGAAGGCCTTGTATTCCTGGCCATCATCGCCAAGAAACAGGCTGCCGTCGGTGAGCACGCCATCGACGTCGAAGATCAGCAGGCGGATGCGGGCGGCTTTTTCGAGAATGTCTATCATGGTGCGGGTTCCGCTTATACCACGCCTGCGCGCAGCAGGTCATGCATGTTGAGCGCGCCGATCGGTTCGTTGAGTTCATTGACGACTGGCAGGGCGTTGATCTTGGTCGAGTCCATGATTTGCAGTGCCTCTGCCGCCAGCATGCCGAGCCGGACGGTTTTGCAATTGGTCGTCATGACTTCGTGAATCTGCGCGGTATGGACATCGACACGGTGATCGATGGCACGGCGCAGGTCGCCGTCGGTGAACACGCCGGCGAGCTTGCCCGCGTCATTGACCACGATGGTCATGCCCAGGCCCTTGTGTGTCATCTCGACCAGCGCGTCACTGAGCAGGGTATCGGTATTGACGCGCGGCATGGTCGCCCCGGTATGTATCAGGTCATCGATCAGCAGCAGCAGGCGGCGTCCGAGTGCCCCGCCCGGGTGGGAGCGGGCAAAATCCTCCCGGGTGAAGCCGCGGGTTTCCAGCAGCGCAACGGCCAGCGCATCGCCCATGGCCAGCGCGGCGGTGGTACTGGCGGTCGGCGCGAGTCCCAGCGGGCAGGCTTCCTTTTCCACGCTGACATTGAGATTGGCGGCGGCGGCCCTGGATAACGTCGACTGCGGATTGCCGGTCATGGCAATCAGCGGCACCTTGAGGCGCTTGATCAACGGCAGGATGGTAACGATCTCACCGGTTTCGCCGGAATTCGACAGGGCGAGTACCACGTCGGCCGGGGTAATCATGCCCAGGTCGCCGTGACTGGCCTCGCCGGGATGAACGAAGAATGCCGGTGTGCCGGTGCTGGCAAGGGTGGCGGCGATCTTGCCGGCGATGTGACCGGATTTGCCCATGCCGGTTACCACCACCCGGCCTTTGCAGTTGAGCATCAGCTTGCAGGCCTCGACAAAGGAGGGCAGCCTGATTTCCGACACCAGTTTTTCGACGGCGCGCGCCTCGGTTTCGATCACGGCGATGGCCAGGTCTTGCAGCTTGCTGTCATTCATACGGGAAGTGTACTACTGCTCAGGGCGGTCATGTTCAATGAAGTTCAGTAAAGTATAACAGCACCTGGTAGGCGCCAAAGGCCAGCAGCAGCAGTGCGCCCTCGAGACGGTTCAGCCGGCCGGGTCCGGTGAAGCCGTAGGCCATGACGAACAGCAGTACCGTTAGTCCGGCCATTACCGGGTAGTCGCGCGTCAGGACGCTGGGATCGATAGTAATCGGGTGGATCAGCCCGGGCAGGCCCAGCACGGCAAGCAGGTTGAATATATTGGAGCCGACCACGTTGCCGATGGCAATGTCATGCTCGTTGCGCAGTGCACTGATGACCGTGGCTGCCAGTTCCGGCAGGCTGGTACCCAGCGCCACCACGGTCAGGCCGATCAGCAGATCGCTGACCCCCATGGTATGGGCGACCGATACTGCACCCCAGACCAGCAGGCGTGAACTGGCAAACAGCACGACAGCGCCGACGACCAGCAGCGTGACCGCGTTGCGCATGGGGATATTGACGGGCATTTCTTCGGCGAATTCATGGGCCATGGGCTCCGCTGTGCCCTGGGCGCGGATGCCGAGCCAGGTTATCCATGACAGCATGAGGGCCATGCCGGTCAGCAACACAATGCCATCGATGCGGTCCAGTCGCCCGTCTATCAGTAACAGCAGCGCCACCGCCATTACCACCATGAGTACCGGCAGTTCGCGGCGAATAATGCTGGAATGGACATTGAGCGGGATGATCAGCGCGGTAAAACCAAGGATCAGACCGGTGTTGATAATGTTCGAACCCAGTGCATTGCCTACCGCCAGCCCGGAATTGCCCTGCCAGGCGGCGACAGCGGAAACGATGATTTCCGGTGCCGAGGTGCCAATACTGACAATCGTCAGCCCGATAATGAGTGGCGGAATGCTCAGGTTGACGGCAATGGCGCTGGCGCCCTGCACGAAGCGGTCGGCACTCCAGGCCAGCAGCGCAAAACCGCCCAAAATGGCAATTAGTTCAAGCCACATGCTTCAGTCGGGGCGCCGGTTATCCGGCATGGCTGCTACAGAGGTACAGGCAAGGGGATTTACCCTTGCGGCATGCCGCCGGGCGGAACGATAATAGTGGCTTCATCTGGCAGGCTCTTGGTGTCGATCTGCACTATCATACACAACGCTGTAACCTTGCCAAATTGTAACCCTGGAATACCTGGCCTGCTGCGATTTTTGCCGCGGGCGTAAACGAGTGGATGGGAATTCATGTCACAGCCTGTGGTACAGATCCGGGACTTGCGCTTCGCACGCGGCAACCGGATGATTTTCGATGGCATCGACCTCGATATCATGCCCGGCAGCGTGACCGCGATCATGGGTCCGAGCGGCACCGGCAAGACCACCCTGCTGAAGCTGATCGGCGGCCAGCTGCGGCCCTTGTCCGGCTCGATTCGTGTGCGTGGCGAAGAGGTACAAACGCTGTCGCGACCGGCGCTGTACCGCATGCGCAAACGCATCGGCATGCTGTTCCAGAGCGGTGCATTGCTGACCGACCTCAACGTGTTCGAGAATGTTGCCTTTCCGATCCGTGAACACACCAGATTACCGCAGGCGCTGGTCCGCGACCTGGTGCTGATGAAGCTCGAGGCGGTCGGTCTGCGCGGTGCCGCGGGGCTGATGCCGAGCGAGTTGTCCGGCGGTATGGCGCGTCGCGTGGCACTGGCGCGCGCCATTGCGCTGGACCCGATGATGGTGCTGTACGACGAGCCGTTTACCGGCCAGGACCCGATTTCCATGGGGGTGCTGGTGAAGCTGATTCGCGAGCTGAACCTGGCGCTGGGCATGACCAGCGTGGTGGTGTCGCACGACGTGCGTGAGGCGACCGCGATCGCGGATTATGCCTATCTGCTGTCCGACGGCAAGATCATGAACCATGGCACACCGGATGCGCTGTGGGGTGCAGAGTCGCAGTGGACCAGGCAATTTCTGAACGGACTTCCGGACGGACCGGTGGCGTTTCATTATCCGGCAGCGCCGTTTCGTGACGACCTGCTGGGCGGGGCGCCACGCTGATGCTGGATCTGTTGCAACAGCTGGGCCGTGCTGCGCTGGGGCTTTTCCAGCGGCTCGGCCGGGGCAATCTGTTCCTGCTGCAGACGCTGGCCAGCACGCCCGGGATTCTGTTACGGCCCGGCCTGGTGATTCGCCAGCTTTGGTCGGTCGGTGTGCTGACGCTGGTGATAATCGTGGTGTCCGGGCTGTTTGTGGGTATGGTGATGGGCCTGCAGGGTTATAATACGCTGGTTGATTTCGGTGCCGAGGAGTCACTGGGCGTGCTGGTGGCGCTGTCGCTGGTGCGTGAACTGGGGCCGGTGGTTGCGGCGCTGTTGTTTGCCGGGCGCGCCGGTTCCGCCCTGACCGCCGAGATCGGCCTGATGAAGGCCACCGAACAGCTGTCGGGAATGGAGATGATGGCTGTTGATCCGGTGCAGCGGGTGATCGCGCCGCGCTTTCTTGCCGCATTCCTGTCCATGCCGTTGCTGGCCGCGATTTTCAGTGCGGTGGGCATTTTTGGAGGCTACCTGGTCGGCGTGGGTTTGCTGGGCGTGGATGATGGCGCGTTCTGGTCACAGATGCAGGACAAGGTCGATTTTCATGACGATATCCTGAACGGCGTTATAAAGAGTATCGTGTTCGGCTTTGTTGTGGGCTGGATCGCCATGTTTGAAGGCTATGATGCGGTGCCGACCGCGGAAGGAGTCAGCCAGGCAACCACGCGCACCGTTGTGCACAGTGCACTGGTCGTGCTCGGTCTGGACTTCGTGCTGACCGCTTTGATGTTTGGAGACTAGAAACGTGAATACCAGGACAGTGGAAATCGGGGTGGGGCTGTTCGTTGCGGTGGGTATCGCGGCGTTGTTCATGCTGGCCATGCAGGTCAGTAATCTCAGCACCATCGGGAGCAGCGGAGGCTACCGGATTACCGCAACCTTCGAGAATATCGGTGGTCTCAAGGTGCGTTCACCGGTGACTGTCTCCGGTGTCAGGGTCGGACGGGTCGATGTGATCGACTATGACCTGCACACATTCCAGGCCGTGGTAACCATGAAAATCGAAGATCAATACAAGGGTTTTCCGGAAGATACCTCGGCCAGTATTTTTACCGCCGGCCTGCTCGGCGAGCAGTATGTCGCGCTGGAGCCGGGCGGGTCGATGACCAGTATCGAGGATGGCGGGCGCCTGCAGCTGACCCAGTCCGCGCTGGTCATGGAGCAGATCATTGGCCAGTTCCTGTACAGCATGGCCGCGGACAAGAAAACGGACCAGCCGCCGGACCAGAAAACGGAACAGCAGCCAGATCAGCAACCAGGCGGGTAGATAGCAGCATGAGGTTTCAGCTACACAGATTGTTTTGCAGCCCGTCTGCGCTGGTATTACTGGCCATGCTTGCCGTACTGCCGGCCGCCCATGGCGCCGGGGATCTCTCGCCCCAGGAACTGGTGCGTGACACCTCGTCGCGCATGTTGATGGCAATGCGCAACGAGCATGACGCCATCGTGGAGGATTCCGATAAGTTATATCGCCTGGTATCCGAAATCGTATTACCGTATTTCGATTTCGAGCGCATGAGCCAGTGGGTACTGGGCAAGAACTGGCGCACTGCAACGCCGCAGCAGCGCGAGCGCTTTGTTGGGCAGTTCCGCGACCTGCTGGTGCGCACCTACGGCACTGCGTTGTCGGAGTACGCCAATGAAAAAATCGTTTACCTGCCTTTTGTCGATGATGGCAAGTCCGGTACGGTAACAGTCCGCACGGAGATCGAGCAGGGCGGCTCGACGATCCCGATTTCCTACTCCATGTACCAGGGCAGTAATGGCTGGAAGGTATACGATGTGTCGATCAGCGGTGTCAGCCTGGTCACCAACTATCGCTCGACCTTTGGCAGTATTATCCGTGACAAGGGTATGGACAGCCTGATCCAGCAGTTGAGTGAGCGCAACACCGGCAAGAGTGATGGCTGAAACGGGATTTACCGACCAGGGTGACGGGCACTGGCTGTTGTCGGGTGAGCTGGGATTTGACACGGTCCCCGGCCTGCTGGCCAGTGCGGACCGGAGTATTCGCGGCGCTGGTGCGGTCGAGGTCGATCTCAAGGCCGTAACCCGGGTCGACAGTGCCGGTCTGGCATTATTGATCGAATGGACCCGCGCCAGCGCACGCGCCGGGCGCACCATTTGTTTTACCAATGTGCCCGCGCAGCTGCTCTCGATAGCGCAGGTCTCCGGACTGGATGATATCCTGCCCCTGGCACACTGACCTCACCTGGTGCAGTGCACCGGAAACCAATCTAACAAAGCAAAGGTTATAGCCATGCAAAGCAAGGAATTGGAAGCATTGATCAGGGCCGGTCTGCCGGATGCCGAGGTCATGGTAAAGGGTGACGGCGATCACTTCGAGGCAATCGTCATCAGCAAGCAGTTCGAGAATTGCAACATGGTCAAGCAACACCAGCTGGTCTACGGCACACTTGGCGACCGCATGGGTGGCGAGATACACGCACTGGCATTGCACACGCATACGCCGGAGCAGTGGCGCAACCAGCGCCGCATTCAATAATTCCGCCACGGCGAAGGGGGGGCGGTGGACAAACTCATTATCCGCGGTGGTGCGGCACTGGACGGCGAGATTCGCATCTCGGGTGCCAAGAACGCGGTATTGCCGATCATGGCGGCGACGCTGCTGGCAGACACGCCGGTGGTGATCCGCAATATTCCGCACTTGCACGATGTGACCACCACCATGGAATTGCTTGGCCACATGGGCGTGCAGTTGACCGTCAACGAAAAAATGGACATCGAGGTCGATGCACGCTCGATCAATTCACTGTATGCGCCCTATGAACTGGTGCGCACCATGCGTTCCTCCATCCTGGTGCTGGGGCCGATGCTGTCACGCTTCGGCAGTGCCGACGTGTCCTTGCCCGGCGGCTGTGCGATCGGCTCGCGCCCGGTTAACCTGCACATCAAGGGATTACGGGCGATGGGTGCAGACATCAGGGTGGAAAACGGCTACATCAAGGCACGTGTGAAACGACTCCGGGGTGCCCGGCTGGTGATGGATATCGTGACCGTGACCGGCACCGAAAACCTCATGATGGCGGCGGCGCTGGCTGACGGTGTCACGGTGATTGAAAACGCCGCGCGCGAACCGGAGGTCACGGATCTGGCCATGTGTCTGAATGCCATGGGTGCGAAAATCAGCGGAGCCGGGACCGATACCCTCACCATCGAAGGTGTGGAACGCTTGTCGGGCACCGAGTACAGGGTGCTGCCGGATCGCATCGAGACCGGTACCTACCTGGTTGCAGCCGCCATCACCGGCGGTCATGTAAAGCTCAAGGATACCCGTCCCGAGATCATGGACTCCGTGCTGCAGACCTTGCGTGAGGCCGGTGCGGAGATCACCACCGGCGCGGACTGGATCGAACTGGATATGCACGGCCGTCGCCCGGTTGCGGTGAATGTGCATACTGCGCCGTATCCGGCCTTTCCGACCGATATGCAGGCGCAGTTCACTGCGCTCAACGCGGTGGCGGATGGCACCGGTACGATTACCGAGACTGTGTTCGAAAACCGCTTCATGCATGTCCAGGAAATGCAGCGCATGGGCGCCAATATCCGGGTGGAGGGCAACACCGCCATCAGTAGCGGGGTGCAGCGTCTTACCGGGGCGCCGGTGATGGCCACCGATCTGCGCGCCTCCGCGAGCCTGGTGCTGGCCGGCCTGGTCGCAGACGGCGAGACCGTGATCGATCGTATCTATCATATCGATCGTGGCTACGAGCGCATCGAGGAAAAGCTCGCGCAGCTGGGTGCAGATATTCGCCGTATCCCTGACTGATTCGCTGCAGCCCACGCAGCGCTTCCGGGTGAACTTGTAAATTGACAGGTTCTGCCGGAAACTTGCCCCCCATGAACAATACCCTGACCATTGCCCTGTCGAAGGGCCGCATCTTCCAGGAAACCCTGCCATTGCTGGCGGCTGCCGGGATCGTGCCGGTGGATGATCCGGAAACCAGCCGCAAGCTGATTCTGGATACCAACCTCGATGATGTGAAGCTGGTTATCATTCGTGCGGCAGACGTGCCCACCTACGTGGGTTACGGCGCTGCGGATGTGGGCGTCGCCGGCAAGGACGTGTTGATGGAGCATGGTGGCGACGGCTTGTATGAACCGCTTGATCTGAAGATTGCACAATGCCGCCTGATGGTGGCCGGGCCGGAACACGCCAACACTGCGCGTCGCCGCATGCGCATTGCTACCAAGTACGTGCAGAGCACCCGCCGCTTCTACGCCGACCGGCAGGAGCAGGTCGAGATCATCAAGCTGTATGGCTCCATGGAGCTTGCTCCGCTGGTCGGCCTGGCTGACCGGATCGTGGACGTGGTGGATACCGGCAACACCCTGCGCGCAAACGGACTGGTGCCGCTGGAGCACATCGCGGACATCAGCTCCCGGCTGGTGGTGAACCGCGCATCCATGAAAATGAAACATGCGCGCATCACCGACCTGATCGACAAGTTACGCGTCGCCTGCAACCGGCAGGACTAGCCGCTACTCGCTATGCCAGCCAGCTACCCCGGAAATTTTGCCTCGTCGTCATTGCTTGCTCGCGGTGATGCTCGCAATAACGCGAGTTCACGGCGTTACCAGAGGTTTCTTTTACAGTGATGGCGCTGACCTGCCGGTGATGGCCTGAGAGATGGTATGACCGAGATAACCCGACTGGATTCACACGCCCCCGGATTCCGTGCCGCCCTGGAGCGGTTGCTGGACTGGGAGCAAACGGCCGACCTGAAGGTCGAGACGGCGGTGCGCGAGATCATTGCCGCGGTGCGTACACGCGGTGATGCGGCACTGATCGAATTTACCGAACGCTTTGATCGCCGCACGGTGCAGCAGGGCCTGGAAATTCCGCTGGCCGACTGTCGGGCTGCGCTGCAGCGCATCGAACCGGGGCAACGCACGGCACTGGAGATCGCGGCACAGCGCGTACGCGCCTATGCCGAGCACCAGAAGCTGGCGTCCTGGTCCTATACCGAAGCGGATGGCACCCTGCTGGGTCAGCAGGTCACGCCGATGGACCGGGTCGGCCTGTATGTGCCCGGTGGCAAGGCAGCCTATCCATCCTCGGTGCTGATGAACGCGATTCCGGCGCGCGTGGCCGGTGTCGGTGAACTGATCATGGTGGTGCCGACCCCGGGTGGTGAAGTAAACAACCTGGTGCTGGCGGCTGCGGCAATAGCCGGTGTGGACCGGGTGTTCGCGATTGGCGGCGCCCAGGCGGTTGCCGCGCTGGCATACGGTACCGAGAGCGTGCCGGCCGTCGACAAGATCGTCGGTCCCGGCAATGCCTATGTGGCCAGCGCCAAGCGCATGGTGTTCGGCAAGGTTGGCATCGACATGATCGCCGGGCCCTCCGAAATCCTGGTGGTCTGTGATGGCAGGACCGACCCGGACTGGATTGCCGTCGACCTGTTCTCCCAGGCGGAACACGATGAGGATGCGCAATCCATCCTGGTCAGCCCCGATGCCGCATTTCTCGAGCGGGTCATGGACAGTATCGGGCGCCTGTTGCCGCAGATGCCGCGCGCGGAAATCATCAGCGCGTCACTGCGCGGGCAGGGTGCGCTGATCCGGGTGCACGACATGGATGAGGCGATCGAGCTGGCCAACCAGGTGGCACCGGAACACCTGGAGTTGTCGGTGGAAGATCCGCTGCCGCTTGCTGCCCGCATTCGTCACGCCGGAGCGATTTTCATGGGCCGCTATACAGCCGAGGTGCTGGGCGATTACTGCGCTGGCCCCAACCATGTATTGCCGACCTCGCGCACGGCACGTTTTTCCTCGCCGCTAGGTGTGTACGATTTCCAGAAGCGCTCCAGTCTCATCATGTGCTCGGCGCAGGGCGCCAGTGAATTGGGCAAGACCGCCTCGATACTGGCGCATGGCGAAGGACTGACCGCACACGCGCGCTCCGCCGAGATGCGCATCCTGGACGGGGATTGAGAAAAATCTGTTCGCGCAAAGACGCAAAGACGCAGAGTAGTCAAAATAATTGCCACAGAGCGCACAGAGGACACCGAGACTACAACAATGTTGCCATGGCCGTGCGCAGCTTTCCGGCAAGACGGCAACAGCCCCGGGTTCTCGCTGCTGCCTGCATGGCCATGGTGGTAACAAGACGTATCTGGTTACGTCTGCCATCCCCGCGCAAGCGGGGATCCAGTCTGTACAGAACTGGTGGTTGTCGGGTTTCTACTGTGCCGGGATCCCCCGTTGCGAGGCTGCATAATCCGGCGTTTTGAATTTCTTTCTCTGTGTGCTCTGTGTACTCTGTGGCGGTCTTTTTAACGGTTGCTGAAAATGGGTGTAGCTGGTGCAATGTCCCTGCAAGATAAAATAAAACAGCTGGTACGCCCTGAAATCCAGGCGCTGACGGCCTATCACGTGCCGCCGGCGACCGGCATGATCAAGCTCGATGCCATGGAGAATCCCTGGCCCTGGCCGGAGTCGCTGCGCGCTGCATGGCTGGAACGGTTGCTTGCGGTGGAACTGAACCGCTATCCGGACCCGTCCGCACAGGCGTTGCACGCGGTGCTGCGCGAGTCCATGGGCGTGCCGGCTGCCGCGTCACTGGTGCTTGGCAATGGCTCGGATGAACTCATTCAGATGATCATCCAGACGGTGGCGGCACCCGGCCGGGTCGTGCTGGCGCCGGAACCGACCTTCGTCATGTATCGCCAGATTGCCCGGGTAACCGGCCTGCAATTCGTCGGTGTGCCATTGGCTGCCGATTTTTCCCTGGATGCGGCTGCACTCCGGCAAGCCGTCGAGCACTACCAGCCGGCGGTGATTTTCCTGGCCTATCCGAACAATCCTACCGGCAACCTGTTTGATGCAGCGCTGCTGCGCGAATTACTGTCGCTTGCACCGGGCCTGGTGGTGGTGGATGAGGCCTATGCACCGTTCACCGATGCCAGTTTCCTGTCCGAGTTGCCGGACCATGAGAACCTGCTGGTGCTGCGCACGCTATCGAAGATGGGGCTGGCCGGGCTGCGGCTGGGCTTGCTGGCGGGTCACCGTGAATGGCTGGAGCAGATCGACAAGACACGCTTGCCGTACAACCTCGGCAGCCTGAACCAGGCTACCGCCTGCTTTGCGCTGCAACACAAGGCGGTGTTCGATGCACAGGCACAGCAGATCCGTGCCGCGCGCAGTGAGCTCGAGGCCGGGCTGCGTGGCATGCCGGCACTGTCGGTGTATCCCAGTGCTGCAAACTTTATCCTGTTCCGTACCCCGGCAGGGCAGGCCGGTGCCATTTTTGCCGGGCTGAAACGGGCCGGCATCCTGATCAAGAACCTGCACGGTTCCGCGCCGGCATTGCAGGACTGTCTGCGCGTGACGGTCGGACAACCGCAGGAAAACGCCGCCTTCCTGGCCGCGCTGGGGGATTTGCTGTAGCGGCTGCGGACCGGTTAATGCGCGCAGCGCGGTGACCAGGCCATCTGCAGCGATCTGGCTGCTGCGCTGCAGGCTGCTGCGCTGCAGGCTGCTGCGCTCGCAATGAGCCAGTACAGCAGGCAGCGGCCCGCTAGCTGTTGGCGAGCGTCTTCGCCGGGCGCTGGATGACACGTACCCTGGTGGTGAACGATGCTCCCTTGCGGATACCGCCGAGTTCAATCTCGGTGTCGGGCTTCTGCATGGAGATGATTTTCATCGATTGCGCGGCATCGGCGACCGGCTTGCCGTTGATCGAGGTGATCACGTCACCGGGCAGGATGCCGGCGCGGTCGGCCGGGCCATCCCGCAGTACCCCGGAGATCAGCACACCGTGGGTATCCGTCAGGCCAAACGACTCCGCCAGCTGAGCAGAGAGATCCTGCGCCTCGATGCCAAGCCAGCCACGCTCGACGCGACCGTGTTCGATGATCTGGGTCATGACATCCTTTGCCATGTTGATCGGGATGGCAAAGCCGATGCCCTGG
>CAJQOV010000190.1 GCA_905480065.1 uncultured Gammaproteobacteria bacterium
GTAACGCGACACATCGAACGGACGCGAAAGAATCGTCGATGACATGTCTGCCACCAGCGGCACGCCGCCGGTATCCGGTATCGAGTGAAACTCGACACCACCGATGGTTTCATTCGGCGTGTAGTGTACGTAGGCGGCGGCGGCGTCGAGCTGCCAGCCGGCACGATCCGGTATGGTGTTGAACTTGCTGTCCGCAGCACTGGCCGCAACGTTCACCGCGCAATAGCGCTGCGCTTCGGCAATCGCCTTCTTTGACCAGGCACCGGTATTGATGTAATCGGCCCGCGCCTTTCCGCGCAGCAGGTTCATCGGCACCATGGCAAACTGGCTGGTCGCGCCACCCTGCAGGAACAGCACCTTGTAGTTGTCCGGTATACCGAGCAGGCTACGCAGATCGGCCTCGGCCTGCGCGGCAATACCGAGGTATTCCTTGCTGCGGTGACTCATCTCCATCACCGATATACCCGTGCCGTGCCAGTCGAGTAATTCGTCGCGCGCCTGCTCGAGCACGGGCCGCGGCAGCATGGCCGGACCGGCACTGAAATTGAAAACGTCAGCCATGGTAAACCTGCAAGTATTTATTACGATTGGGGTGAATCGGGTTCCTGCGCAGCCGTGGCTTCATCGGCAGCATCTTCCTCATCCTCGTCGCGTTCCTCGATGATGCGCTCGATACCAACCAGCAGCTCGCCTTCGACCAGCGAGATCAGGCGTACGCCCTGGGTATTGCGGCCCATGACCGATATTTCGTTGACGCGCGTGCGTACCAGGGTACCGCCGCTGCTGATCAGCATGACCTCGTCGTTGTCGTCGGCCGTGATCGCACCGACCACCGTGCCATTGCGCTCGGTGACCTGGATGGCAATCACGCCCTGGCCGCCACGGCCATGCAGCGGGTAGTCATCTGCGGCGGTGCGTTTGCCGTAACCCTGCTCGGTCGCGGTAAGCACCGGGCTGTCGCTGGCAATGATCAGCGAGATCACACGCTGCCCTTTCTGCAACTTGATGCCACGCACACCACAGGCGGTGCGACCCATGGCACGCACATCATTTTCGCTGAAACGAATTACCTTGCCGGCGTCGCTGAACAGCATGATGTCCTGGGTACCGTCGGTAATGGCGACATCGATCAGGTAGTCGGTTTCCCGCAGGTCAATGGCAATGATGCCATTGGATCGTGGCCGGGAGAAATCGGCCAGCGCGGTTTTCTTGACCGTACCGCTGGCGGTGGCCATGAACACATAGTGATCCTCGGCAAACTCGCGAATCGGCAGAATCGCGTTGATGCGTTCATCCGCTTCCAGTGGCAGCAGGTTGACGATTGGCTTGCCGCGCGCACCACGCCCGGCCTGCGGCAATTCGTAGACCTTCAGCCAGTACACCTTGCCGCGACTGGAGAAACACAGGATGGTGTCATGCGTGCTGGCGATGAACAGCTTGTCGATGAAATCCTCTTCGCGCACGTCGGCGGCGCTCTTGCCGCGCCCGCCACGGCGTTGCGCGCGGTAATCGGACAACGGCTGTGACTTGGCATACCCCGCATGGGACAGCGTCACCACCACGTCTTCCTCGGTGATCAGGTCCTCGAGGCTCAGGTCCAGGTGATCCGACAGGATCTCGGTGCGCCGTTCATCACCAAACATGTCCCCGAGCTCGGTCAGCTCGTCGCGGATCAGCGCCATCAGCGTCTCCGGATCCTTCAGAATCGAGAGCAGATGATCGATCAGGTCCAGCAACTCTTTATATTCGGCAAGAATCTTGTCCTGTTCGAGACCGGTCAGCTGGTGCAGGCGCAAATCCAGAATCGCCTGGGTCTGTTCCTCGGACAAACGGTAGACGCCCTCGAGCAGACCGAAGCTGGCCGCCAGCGTGTCCGGACGCGAGGCGCTGGCGCCGGCGCGATCCAGCATGCCGATCACGATGCCCGGTGACCAGCTGCGATCCATCAACGCTGCCTTGGCCGCAACCCGGTTCGGCGACGCCTTGATCAGCGCGATCATCTCGTCGATATTCGACAATGCAACGGCAAGACCTTCCAGAATGTGTGCGCGCTGGCGTGCCTTGCGCAGCTCGAACACCGTGCGCCTGGTCACCACGTCGCGGCGATGACGGATAAAGGCTTCCAGGCACTGCTTCAGGTTGAGCAACTGCGGGCGGCCATCGACCAGCGCCACCATGTTGATACCGAACACGTTTTGCAGCTGGGTGTGCTGGTACAGGTTGTTCAGCACCACCTCGGCCACTTCGCCACGCTTGAGATCAACCACCATGCGCATGCCGTCCTTGTAGGACTCATCGCGCAGACCGGAGATACCCTCCAGTTTCTTGTCCTTGACCAGTTCCGCGATCTTTTCCAGCAGGCGGGCCTTGTTCACCTGGTACGGCAGCTCGGTAAACACGAGTTTCTGCTTGCCCTTGTTCTCGTCAACCTCGATATGGTTGCGGGCACGGATATAGATACGGCCACGGCCGGTGCGGTAGGCCTCGTGGATACCACGCACACCGTTGATGATGCCGGCGGTCGGGAAGTCCGGACCTGGCACAAGCTGCATCAGCTCATCGATGCTGGTGTCGGGATTGTCGATCAGCGCAACACAGGCAGCGATGATCTCGCGCAGGTTGTGCGGCGGGATATTGGTCGCCACACCGACCGCAATACCGGCAGAACCATTGACCAGCAGGTTCGGCACGCGCGTCGGGAACACCGATGGCTCGCGCTCGGTTTCGTCGTAGTTCGAGACAAAATCGACCGTTTCCTTGTCGAGATCGGCGATCAGTTCGTGCGCAATCTTCGACATGCGCACTTCGGTGTAACGCATGGCAGCCGGCGAGTCGCCGTCCACCGAGCCGAAGTTACCCTGGCCATCGACCAGCATGTAGCGCAACGAGAACGGCTGTGCCATGCGTACGATGGTGTCATACACTGCGGTATCCCCGTGCGGGTGATACTTGCCGATGACGTCACCGACGACACGGGCGGATTTCTTGTATGGCTTGTTCCAGTCGATGCCCAGCTCGCTCATGGCGTAGAGCGCGCGGCGGTGTACCGGCTTCAATCCATCCCGGACATCGGGCAAGGCGCGTCCGACGATCACGCTCATGGCGTAATCGAGATAGGATTGCTTCATCTCGTCTTCGAGATTTACATGCAGGATTTCTTTGGCGAATTCGGTCATTCGAATGGATTCCGTACATTCCTTCCAGACGGATATCGGGACCGCCTTTCATTCTGGCGGCAGCTACAGCCTTAAAGGACGAAATTTTAGCATAGTCGACTCCCCCACTACACCCGGAGAATATCGATTTGTGGCAGAACTGAGGAGGTTCAGGGAGATTTACCCGCCAGCGGGGCCTGCGCAGCACTGCTGGAGGCCGCGTAAAAGGCACGCAGCCGTTCCGTGTCCGGGGCCGCAATGACCCCGGCCTCGGTAACCAGGTAGTCGACCAGCCCGGCCGGGGTCACATCGAAGACCGGATTCCAGGCGCCGGCGCCGTTTGCGGCCACCCGCTGCCCGGCCAGCTCCAGGATCTCGCTGGCCGGGCGTTCCTCGATCACCACCTGCCGGCCATCGGGCACGGACAGGTCGAGGGTGGAAAGCGGTGCTGCGACCATCATCTTCACACCGTGATGGCGGCACGCGACCGCCAGCTGGTAGGTCCCGATCTTGTTGATGACATCGCCGTTGGCAGTCACCCGGTCAGCGCCGGTGATCACCCACTGCACCTTGCCAAGCTGCATCAAAAAAGACGCTGCGCTATCGGTAATCAGGCTGACCGGGATGCCGTCGCGCACCAGTTCCCAGGCGGTCAGGCGGGCGCCCTGCAACCAGGGACGGGTTTCACCCGCATACACCTCGCGCAGCTTGCCGGCAGCCCAGGCACTGCGGATCACGCCCAGTGCCGTACCATAACCACCAGTGGCCAGTGTCCCGGTGTTACAGTGAGTTAGCACCGATGCGCCGTCTGCAATCAGTCCGGCACCGAACTCACCCATGCGGAAATTGGCCGCGCGATCGGCGTCGTGGATAGCTTGCGCACAAGCCAGCAGCGTCGGCAACGGATCGGCGGGCACCTGCGCAAGACAGTCCCGCATTTGCTCAATCGCCCACACCAGGTTGACCGCGGTCGGGCGGGCAGCGGCCAGCACCGCCATATCCGCCTCGACCCGGGCCCGCCAGTCAGCGGGTGCTTGTGGCAAATGTTCCTGTGCCGAAAGCACCACGGCATAGGCCGCCGCAATCCCGATTGCCGGTGCCCCGCGCACCACCAGGTCACGGATCGCCTGCGCCACGGAACCGGCGTCCGTCAGCAGCAGGTACTCCTCGGCATGTGGCAGACGCCGCTGGTCAAGCAGGCGCAGAGCCTGCCCGGCCCACTCGATGGCGCTGAATCCGGCAGGGCTGTTCATCTGGAATCCACTCCCTATAATACGTATCGGCATGATTGTGCCGGTTTCTGTCAGCAATAAATGAACCTAAGATACTGGCCTCGCAAAAGAATTACGACTAGAATTGGCCCCAGTCAGATCCAGCGCGTTGTCAGATCGACTTTTTACCCTACATTTTTGAACCACAGGAGTGGCTATAGCAATGAACAAGAACTTACAAATCGGTGGAGTGCTATCGGCAATCGCCGTCGGAGTACTGCTCAGCAGCAGCGTATTTGCGCACGAGGCAGGCAAGGCGAATGACGGCTATGTCGGCGACAAGAGCGGTCATTACATCACTGACAGCGCTGGCAACTGCGTACGCACCAGCCGCTGGACGAATGAAGACATGACGGTTGATTGCGGCGCCGAGCCGGTTGTCGAGGCCAAGGCACCACCACCAGCACCCCCGCCCGCCCCGGTCTACGAGACTATTACCCTGAAGGCCTCTGCACTGTTTGATCTCAACAAGAGCACCCTGAAGGAATCCGCCAAGGCAGAGCTTGACGCACTGGCCGACAGGATCAACAAGGACGCCAAGGTGGTCGAGGTGAGGATCGTTGGTCATACCGACAGCACCGGTACCGAGGCCTACAACCAGCAGCTGTCCGAGCGTCGTGCCACCACGGTGCGTGACTACGCAGTCAGCAAGGGAGTCAATCCCAATATCATTTCTGCAAGTGGTATGGGTGAATCCGCACCGGTCGCCGACAACACGACCTCTGCCGGCCGTGCCCAGAACCGCCGCGTGGACGTCACTCTCGGCGTAAGCCAGCAGAAGTAACACTGCTGTAATCAGTAAACAAAAAACCCGCCGTAGTTGCTACGGCGGGTTTTTTTATGCCCGCAGCACAGGAGCCCTGCATGGACCTGTAACACTATCTCGACTCCGTACTGCTGCTGGCGGTAGTTATCGCCGCGCTGCAGGCCGGCCTCGCCATCGGTCTTGCACTGAAGGATTCCCTGGCGAACTTCTCTTCCGGCGTCATGCTGACCATCTTCCGTCCCTTCAGGGTCGGAGATTTTATCGAAGCGGCCGGCTCTGGCGGCATGGTGGAAGAACTACGCATCTTCAGTACCGTCCTGCACAGCGCGGCCGGAACCGGGGCGAGCTACACCCGCCCCGGCTACCTGCCACGCCCCGCCTTCGTTATACTGCCACCAGCCCAGGCACGCGCGGACACCCTTGCATGAATACCGTTGATACGCTCATACACTCTCGCTGGATCGCACCGATAGAGCCGCTGGAGCAGGTGCTGGAACATCACTCACTGGTGGTTCACGAGGGCCGCATCCTCGACCTGTTACCGAGCGACCAGGCGCGCGCCATCTACCATGCAGAGGCGGAGCACGAGCTGGGCACCCATCTGTTGATCCCCGGCTTCGTCAATGCCCACACCCATGCCGCGATGTCGCTGCTGCGCGGACTGGCCGATGACCTGCCATTGCACGAATGGCTGAGCGAGCATATCTGGCCGGCCGAATCACGCTGGGTGAATGAGGAATTCGTACATGACGGCACCCAGCTCGCCATGGCCGAAATGCTGCGCTGTGGCACCACCTGCTTCAACGACATGTACTTCTTCCCCAATATCGCGGCACGGGCTGCGGTCAGTTGCGGCATGCGTGCCTGCATCGGCCTGATCGTCCTCGACTTCCCCACAATATGGGCCGCCGATGCCAATGAATACATCTCCAAGGGCCTTGCGGTACATGATCACTACCGCGGCGATCCGCTGATCCATACCCTGTTCGCCCCGCATGCACCGTACACGGTATCGGATGCGCCGTTGTCACACTTGCGCATCCTCGCAGACGAACTTGAACTCGGTATTCACATGCACGTACACGAAACCGGCGAGGAAGTGGACAAGGCAGTGGAATTGACCGGCAAGCGGCCGCTGGCACGACTGCACGATCTCGGCCTGGTGGCACCCGACATGCTGGCCGTGCACATGACGCAACTCACCACCGAAGAGATCAATGCCTATGCCGCGGCCGGCGGCCACGTCGTGCACTGCCCGGAATCCAATCTCAAGCTGGCCAGCGGCATCTGTCCGGCGCAGGCATTGCTTGCCGCCGGCATCAACGTGGCGCTCGGCACCGATGGCGCTGCCAGCAACAACGATCTCGACATGATCGGAGAGATGCGCACCGCCGCCTTGCTTGGCAAGATCGCCAGTGATGACGCCAGCGCGCTGCCTGCTCACACCGTGCTGCGCATGGCTACACTGAATGGCGCGGTTGCACTGGGCCTGGGTGACCAGACCGGCTCACTGGTCAAGGGCAAGTGGGCCGATCTCGCCGCCATCAATCTCGACACGCTGGAAACGCAGCCGCTGTATGACCCGGTATCACAACTGGTTTATGCCAGCAGCCGCGAGCAGGTCACCGACGTCTGGGTGGCCGGACAACAACTGCTCAAGAGCCGGCGTCTGACCACACTGGATGGCGCCGACATCCTGGAACGCGCGCATGCCTGGCAACTGCGCATCCGGAGTAATGCATGACTGCACCTGTACACAACGTGGATCCAGACGAGATCGAGAAATTCGAGAAACTCGCCAGCCGCTGGTGGGACCCACACAGCGAATTCAAGCCACTGCACGATATCAACCCGCTGCGACTGGATTACATTGACCGCATCGCCGGCCTCGCCGGCAAGCAAATAATCGACGTCGGCTGCGGCGGCGGACTGCTCACCGAGGCGATGGCTGTGCGCGGCGCACAGGTAACCGGCATCGACATGGGCAAGGCGCCGTTGAGTGTCGCACGCCTGCACCGGCACGAGTCAGGACTGGAAATCGACTACCGGCAAGCCACCGCCGAGCAGACAGCCAGCGAATTTCCGGGCCACTTTGACGTGGTCACCTGCCTGGAGATGCTCGAGCACGTCCCCGACCCGGCAGCGACCATCCAGGCACTGGCAACACTGGTCACCGCGGACGGCTACGTGTTCATGTCCACCATCAACCGCAACCCGAAGGCCTGGCTGTTTGCCGTAATCGGTGCGGAATACCTGCTGCGCATGCTCCCGAAAGGCACCCACGACTACGCGAAATTTATTCGCCCGTCCGAGATGGAGAGCTGGGCACGGGCGGCCGGTTTGCAACTGCTTGACCTGACCGGCATGAGCTACAACCTGCTCACCCAGGAGTACCGGCTCGGCCCGGATGTGTCGGTCAATTACCTCGCCTGCTTCCGCAAGGCCTGAGCGTCTCGTGCCTGGCTCACCGGCTCACATCCGGACCGTGCTGTTCGACCTCGATGGCACGCTGCTCGACACCGCACCCGACCTGGCGGACGCATTGAATGCGGTGCTGGCAGAACAGGGCCGCGCGCGACTGCCATTCGAGCAGATTCGCCCGGTGGTCTCGCACGGTGGTATTGCGCTGATCCAGCTCGGTTTCGGCCTGCAGCGTTCGGACCCGGGCTTCGAAGCACTGCGCGAGCGCCTGCTGGCGATCTACCGGGACAATCTCGCGGTGAAGACGCGGCTGTTCACCGGCATGGCTGAACTGCTGCACGAAATCGAACAGCGCGGATTGAACTGGGGTGTGGTCACCAACAAGCCAGGCTGGTTGACCGAGCCGCTGTTACAGGCTCTCGGACTGCGCGAGCGAGCCGCCTGCGTGGTCAGCGGCGATACCCTGGACCAGCGCAAACCGCACCCGGCACCCATGCTGTATGCCTGCCAACTGGCCGGCTCCCGTCCCGATCAGTGTGTGTACATTGGCGATGCCGAGCGTGACATCGAGGCGGGCAGGAATGCCGGCATGCTGACACTGGTCGCACTGTTTGGTTATATCCAGCCCGATGAGGACGCCCATGCCTGGGCGGCAGACGCTGCTGTTGAAACCCCCGCTGACATCCTGGCCTGGATAGAAAACACCAGGCAAACGGCCTGACCGGCGCCACCGCAGTGCTGCCCGGCCAGACAGATACACGCACAACGGCGCTGAACCCATGTCATGGTTGATGCTATGATCGCGTTCCATGCCCGCTGAATTCCTAGCAATCCTGCTCCCGGCACTGGCCAGCGCGGCCGTGTTCGGTGCACTGGCAGCCTTCCTGTACCTTTCCGGCAAACTGGCACGCCTGCGCAGCGCTGCCGGCCGCCTGGAAATCGAGCTGGAACTGGAACGCAACACCGCCGCAAGCAGGCAGCAATCGCTGCAACAACTCAACGAACAGTTGCGCGACAGCTTCAACGCGCTCGCCGCCCAGGCACTGCAAAGCAACAACGCCCAGTTCCTGCGCCTGGCGAAGGAAAACCTCGAACAGTTTCATATCAAGGCCGAGGGCGAACTGGCCAAGCGCGAGAAGGCCGTCGAAAACCTGGTCAAGCCGATTCGCGATGCACTGGAGAAAACCGAACTGCAGGTACGTCGCATGGAAGCGGAACGCCAGCAGGCCCATGGTGCGCTGACCCAGCACCTGGAGACCATGGCCGAGTCACACCGGGTATTGCAGAATGAAACCCGTAACCTGGTTCAGGCGCTGCGGCGGCCCGAGGTACGTGGCCAGTGGGGCGAGCTGACTCTGAAACGGCTGGCGGAACTGGCCGGGATGGTCGAGTACTGCGATTTCATCGAGCAGGAAACACTGCAATCGGGGCCAGGGGCACAACGGCCGGACATGATCGTGCGCATGCCGGACAAACGCGAAATCGTGGTCGACGCCAAGACGCCGCTGGATGCCTACCTGTCGGCAGTGGAAAGCACCGACGATGCCGAACGCAAGAGTCACCTGCAGCGGCATGCGCGCAATGTGCGCGCGCGGGTCAAGGAACTCTCCGCCAAGGCCTACTGGCAGCAACTCAAGTACAGCCCGGAGTTCGTGGTGCTGTTTATTCCCGGCGACCAGTTTCTGAGCAGTGCACTGGAACACGACCACACCCTGATCGAGGACGCGCTGGCACAGCATGTCATTCTTGCCACGCCCACCAGCCTCGTCGCGCTGCTGCGCGCCATCGCCTATGGCTGGCGCCAGGATGCCATGGCGGAAAACGCCGAGGTGATTCGCGAAGTCGGCCAGGAAATGTTTATCCGGCTCAGCACCTTTGCCGAACACCTGGCGAAACTCGGCCGGAATCTCAACAGCAGCGTGGACACCTACAACAAGACCGTTGCCTCATTCGATACACGCGTACTGCCCGGTGCACGCAAGTTCACCGAGCTGGGCGTTTCTGCAACCAGGGAACTGCCCGCAGTGGAACAGGTCGAGAGCATGGCCCGCAACGTCGAGTCCCGCACAGAGACCGGCCCAGACACACTGACCGACGCGTGAACATGACGACTTCATCCCCTGCACTGGCCGACTGGCAGCCGGCACCCGATCTGCTTGCCAGGCGCATCATCCTGCTGACCGGTGCCGCGCGCGGCATCGGGCGCGCACTGGCCGAAGCGCTGGCCGGACATGGCGCGACGCTGATCCTGCTGGACAAGGATGTACACGGACTGGAATACGCCTACGACGCCATCGTCGCCGCCGGCCACCCGGAGCCGGCGCTGTATCCGCTCGACCTGCAGGGTGCCACACCGGATGATTACCATACGCTGGCTGCCACACTGCAAACGGAG
This sequence comes from uncultured Gammaproteobacteria bacterium, assembly GCA_905480065.1. Lineage (GTDB taxonomy): Bacteria > Pseudomonadota > Gammaproteobacteria > UBA9214 > UBA9214 > UBA9214. The sequence goes on from CAJQOV010000190.1 coordinate 10,009, forward strand.
TTCGGCCGGCTCGACGGCCTGATTCACAACGCGGCGGAACTGGGCGCACTGGTGCCGATTGCCAGCTACGAGGCCGAGTTGTGGTTCAACACCCTGCAAACCGACCTGAATGCGCCGTTCCTGCTGACCATGGCCTGCCTGGATCTGCTGCAGGCCAGCGCGGATGCCTCGATCCTGTTCACCAGTGACAGTGTGGGTCGGCACGGCAAGGCCTACTGGGGTGCCTACGCGGTGGCCAAGGCCGGACTGGAAGCTTTCATGCAGGTACTGGCCGATGAACTGGAAGCGAATACCACGGTGCGGGCCAACAGCATTGATCCCGGCCCGGTGCTGACCGGGCTGCGTACCATTGCCTACCCGGCAGAGAATCGTGCCGGACTGCCTCAGCCCGCAGCTGTGGTCAAACCGTTCCTGTTTCTGTGCAGCGCAGCAAGCCGCGGCATTACCGGTCAGCAGTTGTCGGTAACGGCCATGCTGCAGCACTCCAGTCAGCAGGGCTGATCCCGGCGCAGCGGCGCGCAGTTACGCGCTGCCATCATGATCCCGTTGTGAGCTGGCTGTACAGCGACCTGCAACACTATTCCATCAGCTCGACATGAATGCCCTGCGCCTCCAGCGCAGCGGCCCGTGCAGATATAAAGCGCTGGAACTCGGGGTACTCCAGGTAGGCGCGCAATGCCACGTAGTCCATCGATGACTGCGTATGAAACGCCTTGAGGTACGCCTCGGTGCGGAATACCTCGCTATTGCCTGCATCAAAAAACACCAGCGTCGGGGCATACTTCACATCCAGCTCACGGGCCCAGCCAGCCACACTGCCGGTGCTGCCATCCGGACGCCTGACCGGATCCTGCGACCACATATCCAGCACGATTACGTCGAAGCGCGCCAGCTGTTCACGGCTTTCCGGCCGCTGCAGGATATCAGTATGCAGTTCGTCACAGGGTGCGCAGTCCTGCTGTTCGAACATCACCAGCAGCGGTTTCCCGCTCTGGCGTGCAGCCAGGTCGGTACTGGCCGGCAGGAAGGACGGATCACTGTGCAGTGTGCCGCTCGCCGCTACCGGGTTGAGCTGCGCGATATATTCACGAAACCCGGGGGCACTGCCGCCGTGTTGCGCAGCGTAATCCAGTGCGGCATTGAACAGGTGTGGCGGGTAATAGCCGTTCAGGCGCAGCACCACAGCGCCCTGCTCATCCATGAACAGCAGGGTCGGCGTGAACATCACGCGCAGTGCCCTGGCAAATTCCTTCTCGGTGCTGAGTGCACCGGCAAGATCGGTGACTTCGCGGTCGCCCCACATGTTGATCGCAATGACTTCAAAATGATCGCGCGTGCGCTGCACGGTGTCGGCCAGTGCAAAGTTGGTATCGAGCAGTTTTTTGCAGTAAGGACAGCCGTCCTGGTAGAAATACAGCAGCACGCGCTTGCCGGCCGCCTCTGCATCGGCAATATCCTCGCGGATATCCAGGAAGGAATTGGCAAACCAGTCCGGTTTTTCCTGGTAGCCGGGATTGACCATCCCCTCGGCCAGCGCCGCGTCGGCAAGCGGTTCCTGCACTGCCGGATCGGCCGGTACCGCGACCTGCTGCTGCGCGGTGGCGACCGGGCTGGCAGATTCGGGTGGCTGGCTGTCACAACCGGCCAGCAACCCGGCCGCCAGGCAGCAGGCAATCAGTGTGTGCGCGAAAAAGGCGCCGGTTGCGTTCCCACGGTTCAGCCAGGTGCTGTTCATGATGCCCCTCCATTTGACCTGGTTTCATTCTAGCACCACCGGGCCGGATGGGGATGCAACCCGGGTGCCACGGAGTGATTTTCCAGCAGCAATTAATTTAGGGTCTTAGGAAGCGAATTAACGCAAATTGGGTGATCCCGGAGACGAGGTCAAGGCGCAGGCACTGGCAGCCGGCATTGCCTGTGAAACGCACCTGGTTCATGGCCAGGTAGTGGATCGCGAAATCGTGGAACTGGCGGAACGCCTGAATGTGGACCTGATTATCATGGGGCGTCGTGGAAGGCGCGGGCTTGCACGCTTGATGCTCGGACATGCCACGGCACAGGTCATCGGCATGGCACATTGCAATGTCATGGTGATTCCACGTGCGGCCCGCGTGGAAGGGCGGCACATCATACTGGCGACCGATGGCTCGCGCTTTGTGGATGCGACCACGGTAACCGCTGGCGGCATGGCCGGTTTCTGCAAGGCCAGGGTAACGGTGGCCTCGGTGGCCACCACCGGTCACGGACCGGACACCATCCCGGAAGCAAACCAGATGGTGCAGCGCGTGGTAGAGCACATGCAGCAACAGGGTATCGATGCGGAGGGCATGGTGCTGAAAGGCCGCCCGGACGAACTGATCGTTGCGCTGGCAAAAGAGCGCGCAGCAGACCTGATCGTGACCGGCAGCCATGGGCGCACCGGGCTGGAACGCATCCTCAACGACACCAGCTGCGCAGTACTGGTGGTCAAGGCCTGAGCAACTGCCGCAGACGGACTGCCATTCACAGCAACTACAGTCTGCCTGCCGCCCCCTGCCCCGGTACCGCCGGACAACCGTCCCGCAGCAGGCAGGCGCCGCACAAGGGCCGCACCCGGCAATACTCCTTGGCATGTCGCACGATCAGCGCGTGGTACTCGTTATAGAGGGCCGCATCAGGCCCCAGCGTATGTTCGATCGCCAGGCGCAGCTCGTCATAAGGCTCATCGCCGCGATACAGACCCAGTCGCGCCAGCAGGCGGCGCGTGTAGGCGTCGATGACGAACACCGGTCGTTCAAACGCATATAACAGGATATCGTCGGCGGTTTCGTGACCAACGCCGTTGACCGACAACAAGGCATGACGCAATGCACCGGTCTCCAGCTGCTGCAGGGTTTCATAGCCACCGGCGGCGAGATACCAGTGACAGAAATTCTTCAGCCGCTGTGCCTTGATGTTGAAATAGCCGGACGGCCGCAGCCAGTTGGCGAGGTGATCGTGACGCGTCCTGACGATGGCTTGTGCATCCAGCCGGTTGCGTTCACGCAGGTTGGCAAGCGCCCTTTCCACGTTGCTCCAGGCGGTATTTTGGGTGAGCACGGCGCCAACCATGACTTCAAACGGGGAATCCGCCGGCCACCAGTTCTGGGCGCCGAAGCCGGACTGCAGGGCCTGGTACACCGCCGGCAGTGACCAGCGCTGGCGTACCGCACCACTCATCGCGCGCGACGCGGTGCTCGCCTCGCAGCGGTGCCGCGCCGGGCCGGGGTGCGGCGTGATGGTGCAGGCCTGGGCACCGGCAGTTTTACCGCGCTGTACAGGGCCTCGAGATCTTTTTTCTCCAGGTCGCGGAAGCGGCCGGCACGCACCTCGGACGGCAGCCGCACCGGTCCGTAACGGATCCGGATCAGGCGGCTGACCTGGACGCCCTGTGATTCCCAGAGCCGGCGCACCTCGCGATTGCGGCCTTCGCGGACAATCACGTGGTACCAGTGATTGGCGCCCTGCCCGCCGGCCTCGATGATGCTGCTGAACGAGGCCATGCCATCATCGAGCATGATACCTTCCAGCAGGCGCTGGATGACCTGGTCTTCCACCTTGCCGAGAATGCGCACGGCGTATTCGCGCTCGATTTCCCAGGACGGATGCATCAGCCGGTGCGCCAGCTCGCCATCGGTGGTCACCAGCAGCAGGCCGGAGGTGTTGTAATCCAGCCGCCCGATAGTGATCCAGCGCGCGTTACGGATACGCGGCAGACTGTCGAACACGGTGGGGCGCCCGGCTTCATCCTTGCGCGTGGTCAGTTCACCGGCCGGTTTGTGGTAGATCAGCGTGCGTGGTGCTTCAACGGCGCTACTGGCCAGCGATACCGCCCGGCCATCAACACGGATCAGGTCGGATTCACCGACACTGACCCCGAGACTGGCCGGCTGGTCATTCACGGTAATGCGGCCGGCACGGATCCAGTCCTCGATTTCGCGACGCGAGCCGAGGCCGGCACGGGCCAGTACTTTTTGCAGGCGTTCAGCCATATCGGAAAGCGCAGCCCGGGCCGGGCAGTTAATGCAGGATCGCGGTGTTGCCGTCTTCGGACGCGGCAACCGCGCTGTGTTCCGCAGCCGTAGCGTCCGACTGCTCAGCGTCCGTTTCGTCTTCGGACTCGAGACCGAGCCCGGGGATGTCACTCAGGTCAAGCTGCAGGTCGCGGCCAATGGCACTCAGGTCGCGCAATTCCGCCAGCGAAGGCAGGCCATCCAGGCTGTTGAGGTTGAAGTAGTTGAGGAATTGCCGGGTGGTGCCATACATGGCCGGACGGCCCGGGACATCACGATGCCCGACCACCTGCACCCAGTCACGTTCCTGCAAGGTCTTCATAATCGAAGTACTGACGGTGACGCCACGCACATCTTCGATTTCCGCACGCGTGATCGGCTGGCGGTAGGCGATCAGCGCCAGCGTTTCGAGCAGGGCGCGTGAATAGCGTGCCGGTTTCTCTTCCCACAGGCGCCCTACCCACTCCTGCATGCGGTTGCGGATCTGGATGCGGAACCCGCCACCGACTTCCGCCAGCTCGATGCCGCGCTCAGCATAGTCTTCCTGCAACAGGGTAATCGCCGCGCGCAACTCGCTGCGTTCAGGGCGCGCAAATTCATCAAACATGCCCAGCAACTGGTCCAGGTTGAGCGGCCGGCCGGCGGCCAGCAAAATGGCTTCGAGTACAAGTTTCAGCTGCGCGGTTTCCATAACACTCCGGTTCAGGCGCTTGCCGCTTCGTCGGCAAGCACTTCGCTGTCAGTTTGCTGGTTGGCTTGTGCCGTGCTTTCCTCGATCGAGCTGCCGCGCGCGCGCACGTGGATCGGTGCAAACGGCTCGGACTGCGTCAGCTCGATCAGTGATTCCTTGACCAGTTCGAGGATAGCCAGGAACGATACCACCACGCCCATGCGCCCCTCTTCGACCGTGAACAATTCACCAAACGCGGTGAAGTGCGTTGCACTGACCTTGCTCAGCACACTCGACATGCGTTCGCGAACCGACAGGGCTTCCATCTGCACATGGTGGTGCGTGTACAGGGAGGCGCGTTGCATCACTTCCTGGAAGGCGGCAATCAGGTCCTGGAGATCAACCTCCGGCGGCAGCCGCACCACTTTCTGCTCCGGCGCCTCGGCACTGGCCTGGAACACGTCGCGGCCCAACCGGGGCAGTGCATCGATATCCTCGGCGGCCTGCTTGTAGCGCTCGTACTCCTGCAGGCGCCGGATCAGCTCGG
>CAJQOV010000191.1 GCA_905480065.1 uncultured Gammaproteobacteria bacterium
GACCTTAGCGGTACGATAAAAACAGCTGGCGGGATCCCGATTTGTGCCGTGGTGCTTTCCAGTGGCAAGTACATGTTTTCCTGCAATCCGGTCGGAGACTTTGCCTTGTTTAATTTGCCGCGCATGGCAGATGGACGGATCAAGTTGCAGATCTATGCTGACGGTTTCAAACCCTATACTGTCTATCTCGACCAGTCTGGTGTGCATAATGTCGTCATGAGTTCCGCGGGTGTCTGCCCGAACTATAATCCCACCTATACCCCCGTCGTGAATACGGCGGCTGCCAGCCAGCGTGTTTATATCTCCGGCCAGATTCTGGTTGGGCAGACCCTGCAACCGGTTTGCGCGATGGTGCTTGCCAACGGGCAGCACATGTTCTCGTGTGGTGGCTCGGGTGACTATTCATTGAACATACCTCTCGATTCGAATGGGCAGCTCAAACTGCAGGTATATGCGACTGGTTTTGCACCTTACAAAGTCGTGCTCGATCCGCTCCAGCTTGTTAATACCGTGAAGCTGGCCAGGGCGAGTGAGTGTCAGTAAGCTGCTCCTGCGTCAATAAGCGACACGGTTCAGGAGCGGTCATCGACCGCGATTTACCCGAACTTGGAAGCTACTACAACATTAATCGGCAAGTTCAGTAGCCGTGATGCAGTTGCGATCAAAATGATATTGCGTGGATATTGCATCTAAGCCTGCGCGTCTTCCGGTACACGGAAATGCAGCCAATGTGGGCTTTGTTGCGAAAATCCGGTGGTAAATCAGCACTGCGTTCCTCACCCCTGCGGGGTCAACGCCTGCGGCGTTGCTGTCTCGCCACGCGTTGCGTGGCTCGGCTCGAACCCGGGGTTCTCAGCCCCTGGTTCGCGCCAGAACGCAAAAACCCGCTGGCGCGGGTTTGTTATGTATGGTGCTCCCAAGGGGATGATTCGTCACTGCGTTCCTCACCCCTGCGGGGTCAACGCCTGCGGCGTTGTTGTCTCGCCACGCGTTGCGTGACTCGGCTCGAACCCGGGGTTCTCAGCCCCTGGTTCGCGCCGGAACGCAAAAACCCGCTGGCGCGGGTTTGCATGTATGGTGCTCCCAAGGGGATTCGAACCCCTGTTACCGGCGTGAGAGGCCAGTGTCCTAACCACTAGACGATGGGAGCATGTAACCCACGGACTGCAAAGCGGTGGTATTATACGCCCACTCTTTTTATCCACAAGCGACAAACGTGAGCGACGCAGGCACGATTCCAACCGACAGCGTAACCAACATTATTCCCCGCGCGGCGCATCCCGTGTCCCGGTCGAATATCAGCCCGAATGCGCTGAAGGTGTTGTACCGCTTGAAAGACTCCGGCTACCAGGCCCACCTGGTGGGCGGTGGTGTGCGTGACCTGTTGCTGGGGCGCGAGCCCAAGGATTTCGACGTCGCCACCGATGCCCATCCCGAGCAGATTCACCGGTTGTTCCGCAACTGCCGCCTGATCGGGCGCCGCTTCCGGCTGGCCCACGTGATCTTCGGTCGCGAGATTATTGAAGTGGCCACCTTCCGTGCCATGCAGGATCCTGCCAGCGAGGATGAGCGCAAGCAGCAGGTAGACGGGGAAGGGCGCCTCGTGCGTGACAATGTCTATGGCACTATCGAGGACGATGCGTTGCGCCGCGATTTCACCGTCAATGCGCTGTACTACAACGTCGCGGATTTCTCGATCATCGACTTCGCCGGCGGCATGCGTGATCTCGAGGCCGGCGTGTTGCGCCTGCTCGGTGACCCGGACACCCGCTACCGGGAAGACCCGGTGCGCATGCTGCGTGCGGTACGTTTCGCCACCAAGCTGGGCTTTCGCATGGACCCGGCCACCGAACACCCGATCCCGACGCTGGCACCACTGCTCGGTGACATACCGCCGGCGCGCCTGTTTGACGAAATGCTCAAGCTGTTCATGAGCGGCAGCGCGCTGGCCAATTTCGAGATGCTGCGCCATTACTACCTGTTCGGACAGATGTTCCCGCTCACCGAGCAGGCGCTGGCCCATGAGATGAATCATTTTCCGCTGATGCTGATCAGCCGTGGCATGGCCAATACCGACGTGCGCATTGCCGAAGGCAAGCCGGTCACGCCGGCGTTCCTGTTTGCCGTGTTCCTGTGGCACCCGGTGCTGGAGCGTGCCGCCCTGCTGCAGGAAGAGGGGCAACATCCGGCGCAGGCCATGCAGCACGCCAGTTCACAGATTATCGAGGAACAGGCCAGGGTGATGGCGACACCGCGCCGTTTTTCCCTGCCGATGCGCGAAATCTGGATGCTGCAGATGCGGCTGGAGCAGAAGGGCGGGCGGCGCGCCAAGCGCATCCTGGAGCATCCGCGTTTCCGTGCCGCGTACGACTTCCTGTTGCTGCGGGGCGAGGCCGGCGAGGTGAGCCAGGAAATTTGCGACTGGTGGACGGAATTCCAGCTGCAGCCCGGCCAGGAAGCCCCGGTGCAACCGGCCGAGGGCAAAAAGCGTACCCGCAAGCGTTCGCGCAGTCGCTCCCGGCGCAAGACCGGTGATGCAGTGTGACGGTTCGGGCCTACATCGGCATCGGCAGTAACCTCAACGACCCGGTGGCCCAGGTCAAGGAGGCAGCGGAAGAGCTGGCGCTGCTGCCGGACAGCCTGCTGGTGGCGCGTTCCAGCCTGTACCGCGGCAAGCCGATGGGCCCGCAGGACCAGCCGGACTACGTCAACGCCGTGGTCGCGCTGGACACCTTGCTGTCAGCCGAGGACCTGCTGCGGGCGCTGCAGGAGATCGAGCGTTTGCAAGGACGTGAGCGAGACACGGAACGCTGGGGTCCGCGCATCCTGGACCTGGACCTGCTGCTGTACGGCAAGACCGTGATCGATACGCCGGGCCTGCGCGTGCCGCATCCCGGCATGCATGAGCGTGACTTCGTGATCATCCCGCTCGCCGAAATCGCCGGCAACCTGAATATCCCGGGGCACGGGTTGTTGACCACCCTGATCAACCAGGTCGAGAATCATTCCCTGAAAAAACTGATTACCGGTTGATGAGCAAAGATATACCCGGATATATCGTGGTGGAGGGGCCGATCGGGGTCGGCAAGACCAGCCTCGCACGACGCCTCGCGCAGAGCTTCGATACCGACCTGATCCTGGAAGGCGCGGAAGACAACCCGTTCATCGAACGTTTTTATGAAGACCCGCGCAAGGGCGCCTTGCCGGCGCAGCTGTTCTTCCTGTTCCAGCGCGCGCGCCAGATGGAGGACATGCGCCAGGCCGACCTGTTCCAGCCGGTGCGGGTATCGGATTTCCTCATGGAGAAAGACCGGCTGTTTGCCGAACTTACGCTCGATGCCGAGGAAATGAAACTCTATGAGCAGGTCTACCGGCATGTCACGGTGGATGCACCGGTACCGGACCTGGTGATTTATCTGCAGGCCCCGGTGGATGTGCTGCTGAAGCGGATTGCGCGGCGCGGCATCCACTACGAGCGCAATATCGATGCCGCTTACCTGGCCCGCCTGTCCGAGGCCTATGCGCGCATGTTCCTGTACTACGATGCGGCACCGTTGCTGATCGTCAATGCCGCGAACATCAACCTGGTCGACAGTGATCAGGACTACCAGGCGTTGCTGGAACAGATCATGAACACCCGCAAGGGCATGCAGTATTTCAATCCCATGTCGGCTGCAATCTGAACATGGTCATGCTTGTTCCGGGAGGCACGGCGAATCAAGCGCACCCGTCATTGCCCGCAATGACGAAAATCTATTCGCGGACAGCGTCCGCTCCTACAGATTTTTCTGCTTGCCGCAGGAGCGCGGGCACGCGCGACCCCGTGGCCCTCGCAATCACAACACCGCTATGAACAAACCGACAGCCATAAACCTGGAACACCTGCGCGCGCTGCGTGCGAGCGGCGAAAAGATTGCCTGCCTGACCGTGTACGATGCCGGCTTCACACGCGTGCTGGAAGCGGCCGGGATAGAACTGTTTATCATCGGCGACTCGCTCGGCATGGTCGTGATGGGGTATGACTCCACCGAGCCGGTAACCATGGAGGATATGGTGTACCACGCGGCCAACGTGGCACGCGTGGGCAAGCATGCCTATCGTATCGTGGATCTGCCGGCCGGCAGTTACGCCAGCCCGGCGCAGGCGCTGACCAATGCGCGGCGGCTGGTCGAGGAGGGCGGTGCGCACATGGTCAAGCTGGAAGGCGGCGTGGCCATGGCGGAGATCGTGGGTACCCTGACCGCTAACGCTATCCCGGTCTGCGGCCATGTCGGGCTGTTGCCGCAATCGGTCCGGCAGTACGGCGGCTACAAGGTGCAGGGCCGCGAACTGGAATCCGCCATGGCAATCCTGGCCGATGCCCGGGCACTGCAAGCGGCCGGGGCCGGGATGCTGGTGATCGAATGTGTGCCGGCGTCGCTCGCCGAGGAAATCACCGCGGCGGTGAGTATTCCCACCATCGGGATTGGTGCCGGCCCGGCCTGTGACGGCCAGGTGCTGGTGCTGTATGACATGCTGGGTATCTCGCAGGGCCGGCAGCCGCGTTTCGTGCATGACTTTCTGGCGCAATATGGCAGCATTCCGGCCGCAATCCGCGGGTATATCGATGCGGTCAAGTCCGGCCATTACCCTGCAGCCGAACACAGCTACTAGCACCCGTCCCGCATGTGTCTCGATAACCGGCGCGTCATTATGAGTTCTGCTGCAGTGCATACAGCGGTGAACGCTGTGGGTAAAATCCGTGCCGCACACAGTCAGCGTCTGGTGCTGACGCCGGAGCCACGATAGTGCAACCGAAGGGTAATGCCATGCACACTGTAACCACCGAGAGACAGCTGCGCGAGCAGGTGCGGCAGTGGCGCGAATCCGCTACGCCACTCGCCTTTGTACCTACCATGGGTAACCTGCATGCAGGGCATCTGCAGCTGGTGCGTCACGCCAGCAGCGTGGCTGGCCGTGTCGTGGTGAGTATCTTCGTCAACCCGCTGCAGTTCGGACCACGCGAGGATTTCGCCAGTTACCCGGTCACGCTCGAGGCGGACCAGGCCGCGCTGGTGCAGGAGGGTGCCGACCTGCTGTTCCTGCCGTCGCTCGCGGAGATCTATCCGCACGGGACCGGCGCCACCACGGTGGTCGAGGTGCCGGGCCTGAATGCCATGCTGGAGGGTGAACATCGGCCCGGTCATTTCAATGGTGTCACCACGGTGGTCGCGAAACTGTTCAACCTGGTGCAGCCGGATATCGCGGTGTTCGGGGAGAAGGATTACCAGCAGCTGTTGTTGATCCGGCGCATGGTCGCTGACCTGTGCATGCCGATTCGCATCGACAGCGTGGCCACGGTGCGCGAACCGAGCGGCCTCGCCATGAGTTCCCGCAACAGCTATCTGGCCGGCGCGGACCGTGCCATTGCGCCGCAGCTGTACCAGACCCTGCTGGACGTACAGCGGGTGCTGGAGGGGGGCGAACGGGATTATGCGGGTGTCGAGCAGGCCGCCATGCAGCAACTGGCCGAGGCGGGCTTTCAGCCCGAATATGTCAGCGTGCGCCGGCAGGCCGACCTGGCCCTGCCCGGACTCGCTGATGGGCAGTTGATTGTGCTGGCGGCAGCGGTTGTCGGGCGCGCCCGTCTGATTGACAACATCAGCATATCAGTGGCTTAGCCGGGGAATCTAATGCCGGAATTATGGTCTATTCTTGCAGTATACGGTTGAAGTACGCATAATCAGCTCTCGTTTGAGGCCGGTAACGGGATCCACCACGCTCATGCAGATCACCTTGTTAAAATCCAAGCTTCACCACGCCAACGTGACCCACTCGGAACTGGAGTACGAAGGTTCCTGTGCCATCGACAGCACCCTGCTGCGCGCGGCCAATATCCAGGAATACGAGCAGATCCAGATCTATAACCTGGATAACGGTGAACGCTTCACGACCTATGCCATTCGCGCGCAAGAGGATTCCGGCATCATTTCGGTAAATGGCGCAGCGGCGCACAAGGCGCTGCCGGGTCATCGCCTGATCATCTGCACCTACGCCGTGCTGTCGGTACAGGAAGCCGCGGTGTTCAAGCCCACGCTGGTTTACCTGGATGCCGCCAACCGCATCAAGGACCAGCGCCATGCCATCCCGGTGCAGGTCGCCTGATCCGCTATAGCTAACATAAGCAATATCATTCACATACGCCCGGTTCCTCACCGGGCGTATGCGTTTCTGGCGTGGTCTGTAACCGCGGCCGGTACTGGCTGGCGCTAATCTCAAGCCCAATGCTGCGCCATTCCGGGCGCAATGCGGTGGAGACCCGGAATCCGGCATGCCTGGATGGTGTGTCTTCCGGATTCCCGGCTGGTCTGGAATCTCGAAATTGACCAGTGACGCCTATAGCAAGTGCCATTCGGACCGGTACCCATGCCCTGTTTACGCCGGCGTACCGTCTGCCTGGCAGCGTGGCTGGCAGGTGGCAGAAAAATATTTTCGCCAGCCTGTCACCCTTTGCCTCGGGGTCGCGTTAGCAATCACCAGTAACCACCCAAAAAAGGACACTGACATGAAACTGAACTATCGATCCCTGCTGGCTGCTGTCATTACCGCTTCCCTTGCCGTGCCCGGCGCGGCCATGGCCGACAAGCGCGGTCATGGTGCACGGGATTATGGCTATAAGTCCGGCCGGCACCAGAGCTATAAATACGATCGTCACCATTATCGCGGCAATGCAGGCAGGCACTATTCCTACGGCCAAAGTCATCATGATGACGATGACGATCTGCTGATCGGTCTGGTGGTAGGTGGCGTGCTGGGTTATGCCCTGAACAGTGCGCAGCACAACAGCGCCGGATATGACAGTTATTACCCGCGTGCCCAGCGCAACGCCTACCCGGTCACGGAGACGGAGACCTACAGTTACAGCGCCGCCAGTTGCCTGCAGGAACGTGAGTACACCACTACGGTGAAAGTAGGTGGCAGGAATGTGGAAGCCTACGGTACCGCCTGCCTGCAACCGGACGGTTCCTGGAGACGCGGACCGGCCGAGGTGGCCTCTTACTAGTCCCAATCGCGGTCGATGACCGCTCCTACAGGCGCCAGGACGTAATTGTAGGAGCGCTTATCAAGCGTGAACGATCACCGCACGTACCCATTCGCGGTCGATGACCGCTCCTACACGGAGCCAGGGAGTAATTGTAGGAGCGCTTATCAAGCGCGAACGATCACCGCACGTACCCATTCGCGGTCGATGACCGCTCCTACACGGAGCCGGGAGTAATTGTAGGAGCGCTTATCAAGCGCGAAGATGTCACGCACGTACCCATTCGCGGTCGATGACCGCTCCTACACGGAGCCGGGAGATATTGTAGGAGCGCTTATCAAGCGCGAACGATCACTGCACCGCGGCGTTTCCGGAGAACAATCCGCATGACACCTGCATTGCCGTGTTGCCGGCCTTTGACTATATTGCTGCCATGATGCGTCTCTCCGGCTTCCTGCTATTGTCCCTGGTTATGGCATCTGTACATGCCGCCAGCGTCGTGGAACAGAAAAACCCGGACTCCGGCCTGTCGCGCTGGCACACGGAGGGGCTGGAATTCAGCCTGGAACTGATCCAGCTGATTCCGGACTTCGTACGCGCGGTGTTCGATTCCAAGGGCTTGCCGCCGGAGATCATCGACTCGGTCAGCAGTTACTGCGTGTTCGGCACCATTGTCAGAAACCGTGCCGACGTCCCGCTGTCCTATAACATTGCGGACTGGCGTTACGTGACGGCCGACGGTATCGAACATGTCGGCAAGCTGAAGTCCGAGTGGGTGAGCGAGTGGCGTGAGATGGGTGTGGCCTTCCGCTGGACGTTGTTGCCGGAGGCGCAGACCTGGCAGGTTGGCGACTGGGGGCAGGGGTTTACCACCGTGAATCTGCCGCATGGCACGCCCTTCGACCTGCATTACTCCTGGACCCGCGGCGACCAGATCCACCATGCCACCATCGAGGGACTGCGCTGTGCGCCGGAACAACTGGAAAAGTAAGCTGTTGGCTGGCGCGATGTTGCTGTTCGCCATGGCCCTGTTCGCGGCCGACGAGCCGGAACTCAGCATCACGCTGAACCGCCTGGATCCACCGCTGCCGGCGCCGGAGTTCACGCTCAATGACATGGATGGCAAGCCGCACCGCCTGCGTGATTACCGCGGCAAGGTGATCCTCATCAACTTCTGGGCCACCTGGTGTCCCCCCTGTCGCAAGGAGATGCCGTCACTGGAGCGGGTCTACCAGCAGTTCAAGGACCGCCCGTTCATGGTGCTGGCATTGAACCAGTGGGAGAGCGAGGACCATGTGTTTTCCTACATGGGCGATCTGAACGTATTCCCGGAATTCCCGATCCTGTTTGATCCCGAGAGCAAGGTTTCCGAAGACTATGGCGTTCGGGGCCTGCCGACCTCGTTCATCATCGACGCCGAAGGGCGGCTGATCTACAAGGCGGTGGGTGGCCGCGAGTTCGATCATCCGGATGTACTCGCGTTGATCCGCGAGTTACTGGCGCCTACCTCGAAGCCGTAGCAGCGGACGCTGTCCGCGAAGCTTCATTGCATTCAAATCAGGCACTTTCCTCGAAACCGTAGCAGCGGACGCTGTCCGCGAACCTGCTCCGTATTCGGTTCGCGCAGGCCTGCGCTCCTGCATAATCAGATGTTTCTCCACTAACGGTCATCGTCCGCAAATCATCTCCGTATTCAAATTCCGGCGCCTTCCTCGAAACCGTAGGAGCGAACGCTGTCCGCGAAGCTGCTCCGTATTCGATTCGCGCAGGCCTGCGCTCCTGCATAGCCAGCTGCTCTTGCAGCAGTGGTCATCACCGGGGGTTTTCTGTGTTGCGAATATCGCACCTGCCAGACATTCCTGCTGAAAATCGGAATTCGTGAAATATCATTTTCTTCGCAGGAGCACCTTGCAGGCGCGATTCCGATAGGGAGATTACCTGTAGCTATCAGGTCTTATCCACGACCGGTTACCCGGCAATAAGCAATACCCCGACGATCATCAGTCCGCCGGCGAGCAGGTTGCGCGACAAACCCTGTTCGTGAAACAGCCACGCACCGTACAGCATGCCAAACAGCAGGCTGGTGCGTTTCACCGCGACCATGTAGGCGACCTCGATGTGCTCGATCGCATAAAAGTGCGTGACCACCATCAGCGCCATGCAGGCGCCGATCGAGAGGTGCGCCCACGGGTGGCGGCCCAGTGCCTGCCAGCTGGACGGTTTGCGCGAGCCAAATACCAGCATGGTGATGATGCCCAGTGCGACAAAATAGAACGGTCCGAAGAAGGCCGGTGTCACCTGCAGCAATGCGACCTTGCTGATGACCGAGGTCAGGCTGTAGATGGCTGCCGTGGCCAGCATCACCCTTGAGCCGCGTTCCCGTGCAATGGCGCGGAACGGGGCCAGCACATTCATCCTGTCACCGGCCTGCGCTGCCTTCAGGTTCAGCAGCCATGCACCTGCCACTACCAGCAGGATGCCGGCCAGGCCGACCAGGCTGACTTGCTCGCCGAGAAACAGGTAGCCGGTGGCAATATTGAATACCGGGGTAAAGGCAAGATAGGGCAGGGTAAGCGACAGGGGCGATTCGCGGATCGCGGTCATGTACAGCCACATGGCGCCGATCTCCAGCGGCATCAGCACGACCATCCAGCCCCAGAATGTCGGTGTCAGTGCCGGCCACGGCTGGGCCAGCAGGATCGGTAACAACATGACGCCGGCCACGCCAAACCGCACCAGCACCAGTTCGCCGGGACGGTAATGGGACAGGTAGCGTTTCGACAGTGCATCCGCGGTGGCGAGGGCAAAGGCAGAGACGAGGGTGAGGCCGAACCAGTTCATCGGCGCAGTATAAAGAAAAAGGGGTCGGGTCATTGCTGTCCCGCATGCT
>CAJQOV010000192.1 GCA_905480065.1 uncultured Gammaproteobacteria bacterium
CACGCTCTATGACTACGAGACACAATACTGGAAGGCATTTGGCGAGGCACACCAGGCACTGGCACGTCTGACTGCCACGGTGGGCGAGGAGGTGACCGGTGAATAAGCAAACGGTTGGCGGGGTGCTGATTGCCCTTGTACTGGGCGGCGGTGGCGGGTACTGGGTTGCGAATTACCTGGCGCGCGAAGGTGCGGTGTCTGCCGTGGATACCGGTATGACAAGTACTGAGCCGAAGGTGCTGTTCTACCGTAATCCGATGAACCCGGCGATCACCTCGCCGGTGCCGGCCCAGGACGAGATGGGCATGGATTACCTGCCGGTCTATGCAGAGCAGGATGTGCGTGCGGACAACGCCCCGGTGGGAACGGTCAGTATCGATCCGGTGATGGTGCAGAACATCGGGGTGCGAACCACAGTTGCCGTGCAGCAAACCCTCAGCCGGGAGATTCGTGCCGTTGGCCGTGTTGACTTCGACGAGGAGCGCCTGTCACAACTGCACCCCAAGACGGAAGGCTGGATCGAACAGCTGTTTATCGACAAGACCGGCGAGCCGATCGAAAAGGATACCATCCTGCTCAGTATCTACTCGCCACAACTGGTCACCAGCCAGCAGGAATACCTGCTCGCCCTGAACAGCCTGGATGCGCTGAAAGAAAGTCCCTATGAGGAAATCCGCAGCGGCGCGGAGCAGCTGGTCAGCAGCTCGCGCGAACGACTCGAGCTGCTGGATGTGCCGGAACACCAGATCCACGAACTGGAGCACACGCGCAGCATCAAGAAGTACCTGCACATTCATTCACCCTTCGACGGGGTGATCATCAATATCGGTGCGCGCGAGGGACAATTCGTCACACCGGCCACCGAGCTTTACAAGATCGCTGACCTGTCCCGGGTCTGGGTATTTGCCGATGTGTACGAAAGCGAGGTGTCCTGGATCCAGTCCGGTGATCCGGTGGAGATGAAACTTGCGGCGTTCCCGGGCAAGGCGTTCAGCGGGCGCGTCGGCTACATCTATCCCTATGCCGAGGCCAGCACCCGCACCATCAAGGTCCGCCTCGAGTTCGATAACCCGGACCTGCTGCTGAAGCCGGACATGTTTGCCGATGTCACCATCCTGGCGCAGCGCAAGGTGGATGCGATCGTGATACCGGCGGAGGCCGTGGTGCGTTCCGGTGAACGGGAGCAGGTGTTCGTGGTCAGGGAGCCGGGCAAGTTCGAGCCGCGCGTTGTCAGGCTGGGCGTGAGTTCAAGGGGGATGGTGCAGGTCATCGAAGGGGTTGCCGCAGGCGAGGAGGTGGTTACCTCCAGCCAGTTCCTGATTGACTCGGAATCCAAGCTGCGCGAGGTAACGGCGAAGATGCTGAAGATGCTGTCCACGCAACCGGGAGGCGATCATGATCAGGGCAATCATTGATGCGTCACTGCGCGACAGGTTCCTGGTCATCATTGCCACTCTGTTCATGGTGGCAGCAGGCATCTGGGCACTGAAGAACATACCGCTGGATGCCATTCCGGATCTCTCGGATGTACAGGTTATCGTTTTTACCGAGTTTCCCGGTCAGGCGCCGCAAGTGGTGGAAGACCAGGTTACCTATCCGCTGACCACCGCCATGCTGGCAGTCCCGCATGCGCAAGTGGTGCGTGGCTACTCCTTCTTCGGGTTCTCGTTTGTTTACATCCTGTTCGCGGACGGTACCGACCTGTACTGGGCGCGCTCCCGGGTACTGGAATATCTCAACTATGCGCGTAACCGCCTGCCGGCCGGGGTGTCGCCCGGTCTCGGGCCGGACGCGACCGGTGTTGGCTGGATCTACGAGTATGCACTGGTCGATCACAGCGGCCGGCATGACCTGGCCAAACTGCGCTCCATCCAGGACTGGTACCTGCGCTATCCATTGCAGACCGTAGCCGGCGTGTCGGAAGTGGCCTCGGTGGGCGGTTTTGTCAAACAGTACCAGGTCGAGGTCGATCCGAATGTCCTGTCGGCCTTTGGCATTCCACTGGAGAAGGTGAAACAGGCCATCCAGCGCTCCAACCAGGACGTGGGTGGCGGGCTGGTGGAGATGGCAGAGACGGAATACATGGTGCGCGGCCGGGGCTATATACAGGGCATCGAAGACCTCAAAAACATACCGGTCGCTGTGGATGCCAAGGGTACACCGATCCGGCTGCAGGACGTAGCCAACGTCCACCTGGGGCCGGAGATGCGGCGTGGTGTAGCCGAACTCAACGGCGAGGGCGAAGTGGCCGGTGGCGTGGTGGTCATGCGCTACGGGGAAAACGCGCTGGCCACCATTGAGGGGTACGCAAGAAACTCGACGAACTGAAAAAGGGGCTGCCGGAAGGTGTGGAGATGGTCACTGTCTATGACCGTGGCAACCTCATCGAGCGCGCGGTGGACAATCTCCGCCACAAGCTGATCGAGGAGTCGATCGTGGTCTGCCTGATCACCCTGCTGTTCCTGTTGCATGCACGTTCTGCGCTGGTGGCAATTGTCGCGCTGCCGGTCGGTATCCTCGTGGCATTCGTTGTCATGTACTGGCAGGGCATCAATGCCAACATCATGTCGCTGGGTGGCATCGCGATTGCGATTGGCGCCATGGTCGATGGTGCCATTGTCATGATCGAAAACGCGCACAAACATCTGGAACACAGCGCCAGCGAAAAGGGGCGGGCACTGGATCGCAACGAGCATCTGGAGGCGCTGTCCGTGGCTGCGCGCGAGGTCGGCCCGGCGCTGTTCTTTTCGCTGTTGATTATCACGGTGTCCTTTTTGCCGGTGTTCACCCTGCAGGCCCAGGAAGGGCGCCTGTTTGCACCGCTGGCTTTTACCAAGACCTACGCCATGGCCGCTGCGGCGTTGCTGTCGATCACCCTGGTGCCGGTGCTGATGCGATATTTCATTCGCGGCCGGATATTGCCGGAGGCCCGTAACCCGGTGAACCGTTTTTTACACGGGATGCATGGGCCAGCGCTGCGTGTTGCCATGCAGTGGCGCCGGTTAACGATACTGCTGGCGCTGCTGTTGCTGGGCGGCAGCCTGTACCCGCTCATGCAACTGGGCAGCGAGTTCATGCCACCGCTGGACGAAGGCGACATCCTGTACATGCCGACGACCTATCCGGGTCTCTCCATCACCAAGGCCAGGGAGGTGCTGCAACAGACCGACAAGATCCTGAAGACCTTCCCCGAGGTTGCCTCGGTATTCGGCAAGGCGGGCCGTGCCGAGACGGCGACCGATCCGGCGCCGCTGGAGATGTTCGAGACCACGGTACGGTTAAAGCCGAAACAGCAGTGGCCGGATCCCGGCAAGACCACCCGTGAACTGATGAACGAGATGGACCAGGCGATCCGCTTTCCGGGACTGGCCAATGCCTGGACCATGCCGATCAAGACACGCATCGACATGCTGTCGACCGGGATCAAGACACCGGTCGGTGTCAAGGTCAGTGGCCCCGACCTGCAGGTGCTGGAGCGTATCGCCGGTGACATCGAGCAGGTGCTCAAGCAACTGCCCGAGACGCTGTCAGCCTTCGGTGACAAGACGGCCGGTGGTTATTTCCTCGACTTCGATATCCGCCGGGAAGACGCGGCGCGTTACGGGCTGACGGTCGGCGACATCCAGGATGTCATCCAGACGGCAATCGGCGGTATGAATATCACCTGGACGGTGGAAGGCCTGGAGCGTTATCCCGTCAACCTGCGTTACCCGCGCGATCTGCGTGACAATCCCGAGGAACTCAAGCGCGCGCTGATTACCACGCCAACCGGCAGCCAGATTCCGTTATCGCTGGTGGCCGACCTGCAGCTGCGGCGCGGCCCCCCCGGGATCAAGACGGAAGATTCACGACCCAATGCCTGGGTGTATGTGGACATCACTTCAGCGGATATCGGCGGTTACGTGGCAACGGCACGCCAGCGGGTGGATGAACAGGTGGTGCTGCCGCCGGGCTATACCCTGGCCTGGTCGGGCCAGTTCGAATACATGGAGCGCGCCGCGCAACGCCTGCGCATCGTGGTGCCGGTGACCTTGCTGATCATTTTCCTGCTGCTCTATTTCAACTTCCGCAATATCACCGAACCGCTGGTGGTCATGTTGTCCATCCCGTTCGGGCTCATCGGAGGTTTCTGGCTGGTGTACTGGCTGGGCTTCAACCTGTCGGTCGCGGTGGCGGTCGGTTTTATTGCGCTGGCCGGCGTGGCGGCCGAGATTGGCGTGCTGGTAATGACCTTCATCGACCATGAGATCGCGCGCGTACGCCAGCAGAATACCGGCGCACTGCGACTGAGTCCGGGCGACATCCTGTCGGCGGTACACCGTGGCACCGCGGAACGCGTACGGCCTATTGCCATGACGGCCATGGCCATCATCGGCGGCCTGTTGCCGATCATGTGGGGCAGTGCCACCGGTTCGAGCGTGATGCAGCGCATTGCCGCGCCGATGATCGGCGGCATGTTGACGGTAACCGTACTTGCGTTGCTGGTCTTGCCGGTGATCTATGGACTGGTGCTGCAGTGGCAGGAAAGCCGGCGGACCTGAAGCGCCGACTGGTTGCATTCAGGAATGATACGAGGGATGCGTTTCGTGCAGCTGCAGGTTTGCCGGGCTATGGCATCTGGACCAGTAAGGCAGCCCTGAAACAAGTCAGCCCCGCCGCGGCGGGGCTGACTTGTCTGGCCGTTCGTAAATGCAGAGTTACCGATGGGAGTAAACCTGCCGGATAACTCCCGGCGTTAACCGTAACCACGCAGATCAGCCCTCGTAACCCTCCGGTAGTTCGTGCGCGATGCCCTTGTGACAGTCGATGCAGGTTTCGCCTTTTTCTTTCATGCGTTCCAGGCTGTGTTTTTTCTGTGCGCTCTTGTCCTGCTTTTCGATGTCCATGGTTTCGATTGCATGGCAATTGCGGCATTCCCTGGAATCGGTTTTCTTCATCTTTTCCCAGACATTTTCCGCGAGTTCCAGCCGCTTGGCCTTGAATTTTTCCGGTGTGTCGATGGTGCCCATGATCGTTTTCGGCAGTTCATTCATGGTCGCCCGGGTTTTCGCCACTATCTTGTGGACCCAGTCTTTCGGTACGTGACAGTCCGAGCAGGTCGCCCGTACGCCACTCTGGTTCTGGTAATGTACCGACTGCTTGTACTCCTCAAATACCGTGTCCATCTCGTGGCAGGCGGAGCTGCAGAACCATAGCGAATTGCTGGCTTCCAGGGCGGTGTTGAATCCACCCCAGAAAATGATGCCCGCCAGGAACATCAGGAAGCCACCGGTCGGTATGCCGAACAGGAACCACAGTCGTGGCTGGCGCCAGAGACTGCGGGAAGCGTTATCTTTGTTTGTGTCAGTCTGTGGCATGTGGTCGGTCTCTCTGTCTAATGATGTTGAGCGTTACGGGCTAGATGTCCTGCAACTACTGGAAGCTGGCGTAGTAATGGAGCAGTGCCTTCTTGTCATCCGCACTCAGCTTCTCGAATTTCGGCTTCATCTTCTCCGGTAACGGACGCTTGCCCTCAGCGTACTCCTCGAACTGCTCTTCCAGGTAGGGTGTCCACTGTCCGGCCAGGATGCCGGCATCG
>CAJQOV010000193.1 GCA_905480065.1 uncultured Gammaproteobacteria bacterium
CTCCTCCTCCGATGCCACCGGCGCCACCTGCCCCGTAGCCCAGTTCGGGTGGAATAACCAGGCGCCGCACGCCGCCAACCTGCATGCCCTGAACGCCCTCGTCCCAGCCCGGGATAACGTAACCGCAGTCCACGGGGAAGCTGAATGGATCACTGCGGTCGCGGCTGGAATCAAACTTGGTGTTATCTTCCAGCCAGCCGGTGTAGTGCACGATCACGGTCTGACCGCGGCCGGTAACGGTGTCGCCCGTGCCGGTCTTGATGTCGGTGTAACGCAGTCCGGATTTAGTGGTGGTCTCGGTCATGGGATTTTCCTGGATTGTCATGTACGAAAGGCGTCAGCCGGCAGTCTGCAGGGAACCGGCCTGGCGCGAAAAATAATCGTCTTGCATTTTTCTGACCAGACCGGCGAGCAGCAACAGGCCGAGCAGGTTGGGTAACGCCATGAGGATGTTGGTTACATCAGCAATATTCCACACCAGCTGCAACGGCACGGCCGATCCGACCACGACCAGCACGGTGTACAGCACGCGGTAAGGCAGCACCGCGCGTTCACCAAACAGGTAGTAAGCGGAACGATCACCGTAATAAGACCAGGCGATGATGGTGGAGTAGGCAAACATTGTCAGTCCGCCCCCTACCACCCAGCCCCCGGCCTTGCCCAGTGAGCCGCTGAAGGCATGCGCGGTGAGGGCGGCGCCCATCAACGTGTCACTGCTGTCGTGCCAGGCACCGGTGACCACGATGACCAGTCCGGTCATGGTGCAGATCACCAGTGTGTCGATGAACGGTTCCATCATGGCCACCAGCCCTTCGCGGACCGGTTCATTGGTGCGCGCCGCTGCATGGGCCATAGGTGAAGAGCCGAGCCCTGCCTCGTTGGAAAACAGGCCGCGCGCCACGCCCCAGCGGATGGCTTCGCCGACCGCGGCGCCACCCACGGACCACGGGTTGAGCGCCATGTCGAAGATGGTGGCGAAGGCCGAGGGGATGGCGCTGGCGTGATTGACCAGGACCAGCAGGGCCGCGACGATGTAGGTGATCGCCATGAACGGGACGATGGTGCTGGCCACGCGTGCAATCCGTTTCACGCCGCCCAGGATCACCATGCCGACCAGTACGGCCAGCAGGCAGCCTGCATACCATTTGTAGTCATGCAACTGCGGGAAGATATAACCCAGTCCGTCCATCACCGAATTGGCCTGCACCATATTGCCGATGCCGAAGGAAGCCACCAGTGCAAACGCCGCGAACAGTGTGGCGGTGCGTTTCATTTGCAGGCCGTTCAGCAGCGTGTACATCGGACCGCCTGCGGTTTCTCCATTGGGAGCAATGCGGCGGAAGCGGACCGCCAGTGTGCACTCGGTGAACTTCGTGGCCATGCCGAACAGTGCGGTGACCCACATCCAGAACAGGGCGCCGGGACCGCCCAGCGAGATGGCGGTGGCGACGCCGGCGATGTTGCCGGTGCCGATGGTTGCCGACAGTGCGGTGGACAGCGCCTGGTAATGGGAGACCTCGCCGGCATCGGTGTGGCAGCTGTACTTGCCGGAGATCAGGACGATGGCGTGCCGGAAGCCGCGCAGCTGGATCAGCCCCATGCGCACGGTGAGATAGAATCCTGTGCCGAGCAGTACCAGCAGGGTCAGCGGGTTGCCCCACAGCAGTCCGGACAGCTTGCCGGTAAGGTCTGTGAGTTGCTGAATCAGGTCCATGCCTTCATCTCCTGTACCGGAAGGCCGGCCGGTTGCCGGTTTTTAGCTGGATAACAGCAGTTCGAGCAATGCCTTTTGCGCATGCAGGCGGTTTTCCGCCTCGTCCCATACCACGCTCTGTGGGCCATCGATAACATCCGCACTGACTTCCTCGCCGCGGTGTGCCGGCAGGCAGTGCATGAACAGCGCATCAGCCGCCGCCACGCCCATGATGGCCGCGTTGACCTGGAAGTCGGCAAACGCGCGCGCGCGCTTGTCCTGCTCCTCTTCCTGGCCCATGCTGGCCCACACATCGGTAGTGACCATGTCTGCGTTGCGCGCTGCCGCCAGTGCGGAATCCATGACCCGTACACAATCACCGGCTGGGGCAAGAATGGCTGCATCCGGCTGATAGCCGTCCGGACAGGCGATGTTCAGGGTAAAGCCGAACTGGCGTGCGGCATTGATATAGGAGTGGCACATGTTGTTACCGTCACCGATCCAGGCCACGGTGCGACCGCGGATGTCGCCACGATGCTCGAAATAGGTCTGCATATCGGCCAGCAGCTGGCAGGGGTGGTAACTGTCGGTCAGCGCGTTGATCACCGGTACCGAGGAGTATTCCGCAAACAGTTCCAGCTGCTGGTGTTGGAAGGTGCGGATCATGATCACATCGGACATGCGGGAAAGTACCCGCGCGCTGTCCTCGATGGTTTCACCGCGCCCCAGTTGCGTGTCGCGCGGTGACAGGAAGATCGCGTGACCACCCAGCTGCGCCATGCCCGCCTCGAACGACATGCGGGTGCGGGTAGAGGATTTATCGAACACCATGGCAAGA